>JAFKJZ010000401.1 GCA_017305815.1 Hyphomicrobiales bacterium | reverse complement strand
AAGCGGGTCGTAGTGACCGGGACGGGTATCGTCTCCTCCATCGGCAACAACACCCAGGAAGTGCTGGCGAGCCTGCACCAGGCCCGGAGCGGCATCACCGCCGCCAAGGACTTCGCCGAGCTCGGCTTCCGCTGCCAGGTGCAGAGCATGCCGACGCTGGATCCGGCCGAGGTCGTCGACCGTCGCGCCATGCGCTTCCACGGCGGCGGCACCGCCTGGAACCATGTCGCCATGGAGCAGGCGATCCGCGATGCCGGCCTCGAGGAGAACGAGGTCTCGAACGAGCGCACCGGCATCATCATGGGCTCGGGCGGCCCGTCGACCCGCGCCATCGTCGAGGCGGCCGACATCACCCGCTCCAAGGGCCCGAAGCGCGTCGGTCCGTTCGCGGTGCCGAAGGCGATGTCGTCGACCGCCTCCGCCACGCTCGCGACCTGGTTCAAGATCAAGGGCGTCAACTATTCGATCTCGTCCGCCTGCGCGACCTCCAATCATTGCATCGGCAACGCCTATGAGATGATCCAGTACGGCAAGCAGGACGTGATGTTCGCCGGCGGCTGCGAGGAGCTCGACTGGACGCTCTCCGTGCTGTTCGACGCCATGGGCGCCATGTCGTCCAAGTACAACGACCGCCCGGCCGTCGCCTCGCGCCCCTATGACAAGAACCGCGACGGCTTCGTCATCGCCGGCGGCGCCGGCGTGCTGGTGCTGGAAGAGCTCGAGCATGCGAAGGCCCGCGGCGCCCGCATCTATGGCGAGGTCGTCGGCTACGGCGCCACCTCGGACGGCTACGACATGGTCGCCCCGTCCGGCGAGGGCGCCATCCGCTGCATGCGCCAGGCGCTTTCGACCGTGAAGGGCCCGATCGACTACATCAACCCGCACGCCACCTCGACGCCGGCCGGCGACGCCCCGGAAATCGAGGCGATCCGCACCGTGTTCGGTTCCGGCGACAAGTGCCCGCCGATTCCCGCCCCCAAGGCGCTGACGGGCCATTCGCTCGGCGCCACCGGCGTGCAGGAAGCGATCTACAGCCTCTTGATGATGAACAACCGCTTCATCGTCGAATCGGCGCATATCGAAGAACTGGATCCGGCCTTTGCCGACATGCCGATCGTGCGCAAGCGCATCGACGACGCGAAGATCGATACCGTACTCTCCAACTCCTTCGGCTTCGGCGGCACGAACGCCTCGCTGGTCTTCCAGCGCTACGTCGCCTGAGACACAACAAGAACAAGGACGATCGAATGACGGCACCAATCAGCAACCTGATGAGCGGCAAGCGCGGTCTCATCATGGGTGTCGCCAACGATCATTCGATCGCCTGGGGCATCGCCCGGACGCTGGCCGCGCATGGCGCCGAACTCGCCTTCACCTATCAGGGCGAGGCCTTCGGCCGGCGCGTCAAGCCGCTGGCCGACGCTGTCGGCGCCAAGCTGCTGCTCCCCTGCGACGTCGAGGACCTCGCCTCGGTCGACGGCGTCTTCGCGGCGCTGGAGAAGGAATGGGGCAAGATCGATTTCATCGTTCATGCCATCGGCTTCTCCGACAAGAACGAGCTGAAGGGCCGCTACGCCGACACGACGCGCGACAATTTCGTGAAGACGATGGTGATCTCCTGCTTCTCCTTCACGGAGATCGCCAAGCGCGCCGCGACGCTGATGAAGGATGGCGGCTCGATCCTGACGCTGACCTATGGCGGCTCGACCCGGGTCATGCCGAACTACAACGTCATGGGCGTCGCCAAGGCGGCGCTCGAATCCTCGGTGCGCTACCTCGCCATGGATTTCGGCGGCGACAACATCCGCGTCAACGCCATCTCGGCCGGCCCGGTCCGCACGCTCGCCGGCTCCGGCGTCGCCGATGCGCGCATCATGTACAATTACCAGAAGAAGAATTCGCCGCTGCGTCGCACCGTCTCGCTCGACGAGATCGGCGGCTCGGCGCTCTACCTGCTGTCCGAACTCGGCGCCGGCGTCACCGGCGACGTGCATTTCGTCGATTCCGGCTACAACATCGTCTCGATGCCGCGACTGGAAGAGCTGAAGGTGCACGAGGCCAATGCCGAGGCGAACAACCCGCAGGCGGTCGAATAGGCTTTTCGGCCCTCCCGACGATTTCAAAGGGCGCCCCCGCGGCGCCCTTTTCTGTTTTTGGGGGTGGCTGTAGGCGGCGAGACACGGCTTGCCCTTGCGGTCATCCCGGTTGCGTCCGCGTGTGAACCGGCCATGGATCCCTGCTTTCGCAGGGATGACGGCGAGGATGGGTCGTGCAATCTTGGGTGCATGACACCTTGCGTGTACATCCTCGCCAGTGCCCGAAATGGAACGCTCTACATCGGCGTGACAAGCAATCTGCCTCAGTGGATCTGGCAGCACCGGGAAGGTTTGCTGGAGGGCTTCACGCGTCGCTACGGGATCAAGACGCTGGTTTAGTTCGAGGTGCATGACACAATGGAATCGGCCATCCGTCGCGAAACGCAGATGAAGCTTTGGAAGCGGGACTGGAAGATTGAATTGATCGAACGTGCCAATCCGGACTGGCTCGATCTCTACGGCGAGATCTCGTTGTAGTCCCACCCTCGCCGTCATCCCTGCGAAAGCAGGGATCCATGTTGATCGCGCGCTCCGCCTTTCCAGCCGCATCTTCGCGAGAACCTTGTCCCCACTGGCACGAACGCCCATCCCCCTCTATGACGGCAGCCATGCTGCCCGTCGACGATGCCCTTCCCGAATTGAAAGCCGCGCTGGAGCGCGGAAACAGCGCCGTGCTGGTGGCGCCGCCCGGCGCCGGCAAGACGACGCGTGTGCCCCTGGCGTTGCTCGACGCGCCCTGGCGGGAGAATCGCCGCATCCTGATGCTGGAGCCGCGCCGGCTCGCCGCCCGCGCCGCCGCCCGCCGCATGGCCGAGACGCTCGGCGAGGAGGTCGGCCAGACCGTCGGCTACCGCGTCCGCCTGGAGAAGAAGGTCTCGGCGAAGACCCGGATCGAGATTGTCACCGAGGGCGTGTTCACCCGCATGATCCTCGACGACCCCGCGCTCGACGGCATTGCTGCGGTGATCTTCGACGAGTTCCACGAGCGCAGCCTCGATGGCGATCTCGGCCTGGCGCTGGCGCTCGACGCGCAGGCCGGCCTGCGCGAGGACCTGCGCCTCCTCGTCATGTCGGCGACGATCGACGGCGCCCGCGTCGCCCGGCTCTTCGGCGACGCGCCCGTGGTCGAAAGCCTCGGCCGCATGTTCCCGGTCGAGACCCGGCATGGCGGCCGCGATCCCGCCCGCCGCATCGAGGACGACGTCGCCGACGCGGTACGCCGCGCGCTCGCCGCCGAGGCCGGCAGCCTGCTCGTCTTCCTGCCCGGCCAGGCGGAAATCCGCCGCGTTGCCGAGCGGCTGGAGGGGCGTGTCGGGGCCGATGTCGAGATCGCGCCGCTCTATGGCGCGCTCGACTTTTCCGCGCAGGACCGCGCCATCCGACCCGCCGCGCCGGGCCGGCGCAAGGTCGTGCTGGCGACCTCGATCGCCGAAACCTCGCTCACCATCGAGGGCGTGCGCGTCGTCATCGATTCAGGTCTTGCCCGCGCGCCGATCTACGAGCCGGCGACGGGGCTGACCCGGCTCGAAACCCGTCGCGTCTCGCGCGCTTCGGCCGACCAGCGGCGCGGCCGCGCCGGCCGCACCGAGCCCGGCGTCTGCTACCGGCTCTGGGAGGAGGGGCAGACGGCGGCGCTCGCGCCCTTCGACCGGCCGGAAATCCTCGAAGCCGATCTCGCGCCGCTGGTGCTCGATCTCGCCAACTGGGGCGTCGCCGATCCCGGTCAGCTCGCCTTCCTCGATCCGCCGCCGAAGCCGGCTTGGGAGGAAGCCGTCGCGCTGCTCTCCCGGCTCGACGCCCTCGACGCCGATCGCCGCCTGACCCGGGAGGGCGAGGCGCTCGCCCGTCTTGCCGTCAGCCCGCGCCTCGGCCACATGCTGCGCAAGGGGGCGGAGCTTGGGCTCGGCGGGCTTGCCGGCGCTATCGCCGCCGTGCTGTCCGAAACCGGTCTTGGTGGCAACGACACCGACCTGCGCGAGCGGCTGCGCCGGCTCTATGCCGCCCGCGATCCCAGGAGCCGGGATTCGCTGCAGCTCGCCTCGCGCTGGGCGCGCGATGTCGGCGCGCGGCCCGATGACGGCCGCGATACCCCGGAGGAGGCTGGTCTGCTCACCGCCTTCGCCTTCCCGGATCGCATCGCCATGGCGCGCGGCGCGCCGGGCGCCTTCGTCATGGCGAACGGTCGTGGCGGCGTTCTCGAAGCGTCCGATGCCCTGTCGCGCGAACCCTTCCTCGCGATCGCCAGCCTGCAGGGCGCGGCGGAAAAAGCCCGCATCCTGACGGCGGCGCCAATCACGCTCGCCGAGATCGAGGCAAATTTCGCCAGCCTCATCGCCGAGGAGGAGGGCGTCGCCTTCGATCCGCAGACCGGTTCCGTCCGCGGCCGCAGCGTGCGACGGCTCGGCCGGCTGGTTCTCGCCGACCGCGCCAGCGGCAAGGTTTCCGACGCGGCGGTGCAGGCGGCGCTGCTCACCGAAATCCGCCGGCGCGGCGTCGCTGACCTGCCCTGGGAAAAGACGGCCGAACAGTTCCGCGCCCGCATCGCCTTCCTGCATGCGCGGTTCGGTGATGATTGGCCGGATGTTTCGGATGAAGCGCTGGCCGAAACGCTTGCAGATTGGCTGGGACCGTTTCTGAGTGGCAAGCGCCGGCTCGACGCGGTGACGCCGGGCATCCTGCATGAGGGGCTGGCAAGCCTCGTTCCGTGGGCCAGGCGCGCGCAGATGGATCGCCTCGCGCCGACCCATTTCGATGCGCCATCCGGCTCGCGCGTGCCGATCGACTATTCGAACGAGAACGGCCCGGTGCTGGAAATCCGGGTGCAGGAACTGTTCGGTCTCGATCGCCACCCGGCCGTTGCCGATGGCGCCGTGCCGGTGACGGTGACGCTGCTGTCGCCCGGCCACCGGCCGATCCAGATCACGAAGGATTTGCCCGGTTTCTGGCGCGGGTCGTGGAAGGACGTGCGCTCCGACATGCGCGGTCGCTATCCCAAGCATGTCTGGCCGGATGACCCGCTGACCGCGCAGGCGACGGCGCGCGCCAAGCCGCGCGGGACGTGACGTCCCAACAGGGCGCGTTGAGGGACTCGGAATCGCCATGCTGCTGTGGGCATGCTGGACAGATCCGAATCATCCCGGCCGCCGTGGAAAGGAACGACCATGAAGATTGATCCCGTCGCCATCGATGCGGCCGTCACCAGGGATGCGCTCTTGGTCAGCCTCGCCGATGGCCGCGAACTGGCGACCCCGATCGACTGGTTTCCCCGCCTCGTCGGCGCCACCCGCGCCGAGCGCGAGAATTGGCGATTGACCGGTCGCGGCGAGGCGATCCACTGGCCGGACCTCGGTGAGGACATCGAGATCGCGAGCCTGCTGCGCATCAGCTGAGGCTTTTCGCGGGAGACCTTCCCGATGGGCGCAGGACACTGTCCCACGCTCGCGTCATCCCCGCGAAGGCGGGGATCCATTCA
This sequence comes from Hyphomicrobiales bacterium, assembly GCA_017305815.1. GTDB lineage: Bacteria > Pseudomonadota > Alphaproteobacteria > Rhizobiales > Kaistiaceae > Kaistia > Kaistia nematophila. The sequence goes on along the minus strand of JAFKJZ010000401.1, from coordinate 4,400 downwards.
TCCGGGTTGTCGTCGCAAGAGAACGGTTCGGGCTTCCCTGGGCTCAGGCGGCATGGATCCTCGCCTTCGCGAGGATGACGGAGTCCGGGTGCTCTCCGCCTGAGGCGGCCAAAAGCCCTCGCCCGCTTGCGGGAGAGGGTTGGGTGAGGGGCTTCGCCGGTTGCCGCCTATTTGTGCCAGCGGCGGCCTTCGGTGACGACGCCGAACAGGTCGGGGTGGCGGGCATAGGCGGTGATGCCGGCCAGCGCCGGTTCGGGATGGACGAGTCCATCAGCGCGCCATGCGGAACCTTGTCGATGAAGGCCTCGCGAAATCCGCTCTCGGTTAGAAAGGGCGCGATCTTGGCGGCGATGCCGCCGGCGAGGAACACGCCGCCGCGCGCCATGAAGACCAGCGCCAGATTGCCGGCGAGCCGGCCGAGATGCACGCAGAAGAGCTCGAGCGCCTCCTCGGCCACGGCGTCGGAGCGCTCGATCGCCGCCGCGGTGATGCCGGAGGGATCGTCGAAGCGCGGCGCCACGCCATTGGCGGAGGCGACGGCGCGGTAGAGGCGTAGCAGGCCGCTGCCGCAAAGCAGCGTCTCGCCCTCGATGCGGGCGAACGGATCGGTCTGCTGGTGCGGCCGCTCGATATGCGGCCAGATCGCGAAGTCGCGCGCGCTCACCGGGGCGAGGTCGATATGTCCGCCTTCGCCGGGGACCGGCAGCCAGGCGCCGTTGGCGTGGATCAGCGCCGCGGCGCCGAGGCCCGTGCCGGGGCCGACCACCACCTGGGCGGCATTGGCGAGCGGCGCGCCGCTGCCGATCGACACCAGGTCGTCGCCGGCGAGCGCCGGCAGCGACAGCGACAGCGCCTCGAAATCGTTGAGCAGGATCACCTCGTCGATGCCGAAGCGGGCGATCATGCGCTTCGGCTCCACTACCCAGTGGCAATTGGTCAGCGGCACGCGGTCGCCCTGGATCGGCCCGGCCAGCGCCAGCACGGCCGAATGCGGCGTCACGTCCGGCGGGAACTGAACGAAGTCGCGGATCTGTGTTGGCGTGGTCAGGGTGCCGTGGTCTGGGCTGAGCGGTCGCAGGAGAGGTCGAGGCAGGCGTCAGGTGGTCTGCAGAAAGGCGTCGGGGTGGGCGATCAGAAGGTCGGCCGTGGCCCGGTTCAGGGCCATCGGGATGTCGTAGAGCGCACCAAGCCGCATCAGCGCCTTGACGTCAACGTCATGCGGCATCGGCGTCAGGGGATCGACGAAGAAGATCAGGCCCTTGACGCGGCCTTCGGCGATCAGGGCGCCGATCTGCTGGTCGCCGCCGAGCGGCCCGCTCTTCAGCCGTGTCACCGGCAGGTCGGGCGCGGCGGCGAGGATGCGGCTGCCGGTGGTGCCGGTGGCGTAAAGATCGAATTCGGCAAGCTTGTTCTGGTGCGAGACGGCGAAGGCGACGAGATCGTCCTTCTTCTTGTCGTGGGCAACCAGCGCCAGGGCCGGGCGGATAGGAAAAGCCGAAAGTGAGGCAGGGCGACAATTTGATTGGGGCATCCGCGGGTCGGCGTTTCTTTGATCAGTTGTATAAAAAAATGTCGCCGCATAATCTGAGAGTCAGGATCCGTCTCGTTTGCAGGGGTGGCGGATCGACGGGGCCTGAATAAAGAAAGCGCATGAAATTTGCCGGTCCCCGTGCGAAATAGAAAAAGGAACCGCCGCTTGGCCGCGGCGTCAGGGGAACTCTCGGCCGGGCGGGAAACGCCGGTCGAATTGGCTTCAAGAGGAGAGAGCTAGCATCATGATCCGTAAGTTCATCGGGGCGGCCGTCGTTGCGCTCATGGCCACGGGCGCGGCCTGGGCGGCTGACGTCAAGCCGGCCATCGTCTATGGCACCGGCGGCAAGTTCGATAAGTCCTTCAACGAAGCCGGCTACAACGGCTCGGAGAAGTTCAAGGCAGAGACCGGCATCGACTACAAGGATTTCGAGCCGCAGAACGACACCCAGGGCGAGCAGGCGATCCGCAATTTCGCCAAGCGCGGCTACAACCCGGTCGTGGCGCTCTCCTTCGCCTGGACCGACGCCATCGCCAAGGTCTCGAAGGAATTCCCGGATACCCAGTTCGTGCTGGTCGACTCCGTCGTCGACGCGCCGAACGTTCGTTCGGTTGTCTTCGCCGAGGACGAGGGATCCTATCTCGTCGGCGTGCTCGCCGGCCTGAAGTCGGAATCGAAGAAGGTCGGCTTCGTCGGCGGCATGGATATCCCGCTGATCCGCAAGTTCGGCTGCGGCTACGTCCAGGGCGCCAAGGCGGCCGGCGCGACCGAAGTGTTCCAGAACATGACCGGCACCACGGGCGCCGCCTGGAACGACCCGGTTCGCGGCGGTGAACTCGCCAAGTCGCAGATCGACCAGGGTGCGGACGTGATCTACGCCGCTGCCGGCGCGACCGGCCTCGGCGTGCTGCAGACGGCCGTCGACGCGGGCAAGCTCGGCATCGGCGTCGATTCCAACCAGAACCACCTGCATCCCGGCAAGATCCTGACCTCGATGGTCAAGCGCGTCGACGTCGCCGTGCACAACGCCTATGCCGACGTCAAGGACGGCAAGTTCACCGCCGGCACCCAGCAGCTCGGCCTGAAGGAAGGCGGCGTGGACTGGGCCTTTGACGACAACAACAAGCCGCCCGTCACCGACGACATGAAGGCCGCCGTCGAGAAGGCCAAGGCCGACATCATCTCGGGCGCCGTCAAGGTGCACAACTACATGACCGACGAGAAGTGCCCGGGCTAAGCCCGCGCCTCTCCTGAGACAAAGGCCGCGATGCCGGAGCTATCCGGCGTCGCGGCTCTTCGATCCATGCGGCCGGAAGCGCGGTCGTTCCTCTCGGCATTGAGGGCGGCGGCGACGCCGGACAAGGGGCATCCCGGTGGAGCAGCGGCTCCGCGCCGGGTACGGAGGTCCGGCCCCGGATCCGGTCACGGCGATGATTGGTTCGGCCGCCTTCGCGCGAAGGCGCAGCCGTTTCGGGGCCCCTGAATGACAGCTTCGACCCTGGATGCAACGCCCGCCATCGAGCTTGTCGGCATCGACAAGCGCTTCGGGCCGGTCCACGCCAACAAGAACATCCATCTCTCCGTCGCCAAGGGCTCGATCCACGGCATCATCGGTGAGAACGGCGCCGGCAAGTCGACGCTGATGTCGATCCTCTACGGCTTCTACCATGCCGACAGCGGCCAGATCCTGGTCGATGGCAAGGAGATCCGCATCACCGACAGCCAGACCGCGATCCGGGCCGGCATCGGCATGGTCCACCAGCACTTCATGCTGGTCGAGAATTTCTCCGTCCTCGAAAACGTCATGCTCGGCGTCGAGGGCGGCGCGCTGCTGAAGGGCGGCGAGACCGCCGTGCGCAAAGCGCTGCAGCAGATCGAGCGCGAATACGGGCTCGACGTCGACCCGGACGCGATCATCGAGGAACTCCCCGTCGGCAAGCAGCAGCGGGTCGAGATCCTGAAGGCGCTCTATCGCGGCGCCGAGGTGCTGATCCTCGACGAACCGACCGGCGTGCTGACCCCGGCCGAGGCTGATCACCTGTTCAAGATGCTGGCGCAGCTGAAGGCGCAAGGCAAAACCGTCATCCTGATCACGCACAAGCTGCGCGAGATCATGGCGATCACCGACACCGTCTCGGTCATGCGGCGCGGCGAGATGGTCGCGACCCGCAAGACCGCCGAAACCACCATGCCGGAGCTGGCCGAGCTGATGGTCGGCCGCCGCGTGCTGCTGCGCGTCGAGAAGAGCGAGGCGAAGCCCGGCCCGGTCGTGCTCGCGGTCGAGAACCTGACCGTCAAGGACGGTCGCGGCGTCACCATGGTCGACAATGTCTCGTTCGAGGTGCGCGCCGGCGAGATCGTCGGCATCGCCGGCGTCGCCGGCAACGGCCAGTCGGAGCTGCTCGAGGCGATCGCCGGCATCCGCAAGCCGTCGTCCGGCCGCATCCTCCTGAACGGCGAGCCGGTCGAGCATGTCGACCCGGCGCAATTGCGCAAGAAGGGCCTCGCCCATGTGCCGGAGGACCGGCACCACATGGGTCTGGTGCTCGCCTTCGAGGAGAAGGAAAACTCGATCCTCGGCTATCAGGACGATCCGAAATATCTGAAGGGACCGTTCCTCGACATCGACGCGATCCGCAAGGATGCGGTCGAGAAGATCGAGAAATACGACATCCGCCCGGCCGATCCGCGCCTGAAGACGGCGAATTTCTCCGGCGGCAACCAGCAGAAGATCGTGCTGGCGCGCGAGATCGAGCGCGATCCGGCCTGCCTGCTGGTCGGCCAGCCGACGCGCGGCGTCGACATCGGCGCCATCGAGTTCATCCACAAGCGCCTTGTCGCGCTGCGCGATCAGGGCAAGGCGATCCTG
>JAFKJZ010000400.1 GCA_017305815.1 Hyphomicrobiales bacterium | reverse complement strand
GTCTCGATCGCCAGGATGATGCGGACATGGCCGATGCTGTCCCAGCCGGGCACGGTCTCGATCGTGCCATCGGCCGGCACGCCTTCGGTCGGAAGCTCGAGGGCGGCGGCGATGACGCTCCGCGCCAGCTCGATGTTTCCGCTCCTGTTGAACGGGTTCATGCGAGACCTCGCACCCTGGTGCTCATCCGGCCGGCACCGCGCGCATAGCTTCGAATGTGCTGGCCATGCGGCGCCGGTCCAGCTTGCCGCGCTCGTTGCGTGGCAGCTCGGCGAGGACCGCGATATGTTCCGGCACGGCCTCGGCGCGGATGACGCTCCGGCACCAGGCCCTGAGGTCGGCAGCCGATAGCGTCGATCCGGCGCGCATCACAACGCCGGCTGCGACCGTCTCGCCGCTGATCGGGTCGGGCAGGGCGAAGGCGCAGGCCTCGATCACGTCGGGATGGCGCTCCAGCAGCAGGTCGATCTCCTCGGCTGGGATCTTGATTCCGCCGCGATTGATCTCGTGCTTCAGCCGGCCGACGATCTTGAGCCGGCCCTCGGCATCGATCTCGCCGCTGTCGCCGGTCAGGAACCAGCCGCTCCGCAGCACGGAGGCGGTCAGGTCCGGCTGGTCGAGATATCCCGTCATCACGCCGGGCGTCGACACGGCGACCTCGCCGCGACCCTGTCCGGCCAGCGTGCCGTCCTCGCGCAGCACGCGGAAGGCGCCGCACCACGGCCGGCCGACCAGGCCGTCCGCGGGCAGTCCCTCGGCGAGATCGTGGCCGCCGATCCAGTTCGCCGTCTCGGTTATCCCATACATGTTGACGACGTGCCGGGTGCGCGCCCAGGCCGCGATCGCCTGCCAGAGTTCGGCCGAAAGCGGGGCCGAGCCGACATGGACGCGGCGCAGCGTCCCGCGCTCGGCCGGCGAGCTCGTCTTCAGGACGATGCGCCAGAGCGACGGCACCGAACTCATGAAGGTGATCCGCTGCGCATCGAGCAGCGCGCCGAGACGGGCGAGGCCGATCGCGCCGGGATCGGGCGAAAGCACCAGCGTCGCCCCGGCGAAGAGCGGCGTCAGGCAATTGCCGATCAGGCCATGGCCGAAATGCATCGGCAGCAGCGACAGGCTGCGGGCGAGATCCACTGCCGGGATATGGGCGATGTTGAGGGCGATCCGGGCCATCAGCGAGCGGCGCGTGTGCACCACGCCCTTTGGTGTCGCCGTCGTGCCCGAAGTCATCAGGATCAGCGCCGGCGCATCCGGATCCGAATTGTCCCGCTCGTCGGTCGGGGCGAGCAGCGCCATGCCGGAGGTGGCGGATGCGGGCGGCAGGTGCCGGACGAGACCGTCGTCGATATCGCCGATCCAGAGGCTCGGTCGGATCGCGCTGACCACATTCGCCCGCTCGCTTGCGGTGAGCGTCTTGCTCAGCAGGACGGCGACGGCGCCGATCCGCCAGAGTGCGAAGAGATCGATCAGCACGCCGACCGGCGAGCCATGGGCTACGGCCGCGCGGTCGCCGGCGCGGATCCCGGCGGCAAGCAGCGCCTCGGCCCGGTTCCGGACTGCGCTGGCCAGCGCGGTCCGGGTGAAGCTCTCGCCCGATCGTGCGTCGATTATGCAGGCAGAATCTGGAATATTGGCGAACATCGATCGACTTTGCCTTGAGTTCATGTGTCTTGCAAACGGGTCGCCTTGACCATCCAGCCCTCGAAACCCTATCTGGGGCACAACAGGTTGTGGTGAGTACCCGGCCGACCGACGAAGCGAGAGGGTGCGAACGCCATGAATCTGCAGCGTCAGATCGGATTCTGGCTGGGCACGCTCCTGGTCTTCGTGCTGTTCCTCTTCATCTTCCGCGACGTGCTGCTCCCCTTCCTGGTGGGCATGGCGGTCGCCTATGGCCTGGATCCGATCGCCGACTGGCTCGAGCGACGGGGCCTGAGCCGGCTCGCAGCCTCGCTGGTGATTCTGATCGGCTTCGTCGTTCTGCTCGCGCTGCTTGTGGTGCTGATCGTGCCGCTGATGGTCAATCAGCTCGCCGGGCTGATCGACAAGATCCCGACCTACGCGCAGCAATTGCAGGCGCTGGTGCAGGCCTTCCTGGAAACGCGTCTCGGCCAGATGCTGAAGGTCGATCCCGGCCAGCTGTCGAACTCGATGGGCACGCTGATGAGCGAGGCCGCCGGCTGGCTGTCGGCGCTGCTGAAATCGATCTGGAGCGGCGGGTCGGCGCTGGTTGACCTCGGCGCGCTGTTTGTCGTCACGCCCGTCGTCGCCTTCTACATGCTGATCGACTGGGACAAGATGGTCGCCCGTATCGATAGCTGGGTCCCGCGTGACTATGTCGAGACCGTGCGATCGATCGCCCGCGACATCGATCACGCCATTGCCGGCTTCGTGCGCGGGCAGGGGCTGGTCTGCGCCCTGCTCGGCTGCATCTACGCCTTCGGCCTGATGCTGGTCGGGCTGAATTTCGGCCTGCTGATCGGCATCGGCGCCGGCATCCTGTCCTTCATCCCCTATGTCGGCACGACGGTCGGCTTCATCGTCGGGGTCGGCGTCGCGCTGGTGCAGTTCTGGCCCGAATGGCAGTGGATAGGCGCGACCGTGCTGGTTTTCGCCGTGGGCCAGTTCATCGAGGGCAATATCCTGCAGCCGCGCCTCGTCGGACGCAGCGTCGGCCTGCATCCGGTCTGGCTGATGTTCGCCCTGTTCGCTTTCGGCGCCCTGTTCGGCTTCGTCGGATTGCTGGTGGCTGTCCCCGCTTCCGCGGCGATCGCCGTCTTGATGCGCTTTGCGATTGCGCGCTATCTGACCAGCCCGATCTATCGGGGCCGGCTGGGCGGCGACGACCAGCCTCCCGCGCATCCTTGAGCGTCTTCGTTCGAGCCTTGTCGATATGAGTGAACCCCTGCGGCAGCTGCCGCTTTCGCTGCCGCACAGCGCGGCCATGACGCGCGCGGACTTCATCGTCGGCCGCGCGAACCAGCCGGCTGTCGCGCTGATCGACCGCTTTCCCGACTGGCCCAATCCGGTCGCCCTGCTCGTCGGACCGGAGGGATCGGGCAAGACCCATCTTGGCCAGATCTGGAAGGGCGCCGCCGGCGCCGTCGAGATCGCGGCGCGCGATCTCGCGACCGCCGGGCTGGACGAGCTCGTCCGTGCGAACCCGGTGCTGGTCGAAGACCTGCACGACGAGGGTGTTTCGCAGCCGGCGCTGTTCCATCTGTTTAACCTGGTGCGTGAGCGCCGGGTTTCGGCGTTGCTGACCAGCCGCAAGCCGCTGCATGCGCTCGGCTTCGACCTGCCGGACCTCGCCTCGCGCCTTCGGGCAGCCGTGCCGGTAGAACTGCAGGAGCCGGAAGACGAGCTTCTCGCCCGCGTCATCTTCAAGCTGTTCGCCGACCGGCAGGTGACGGTCGACCCCGCCGTGATCGATTTCATCAGCCACCGCATGGAGCGTTCGCTCGGCGCGGCCAACCGGCTGGTCGAGCTTCTCGACCGCGAGGCGCTGGCCGCCGGCCGGCCGATCAACCGCCAGCTGGCTGCGGCGGTGCTGACCCGCGAGGCAGGCGACGAGCCGGAATTGCCTTTCGACGACTAAAGATCGGGTGCCGGCCTGATCCTGACGCAATTGTCACAATTCGCGTGTATCCTGCCCGGACAACGCGAGTGGAAGAGCGGAAATGGACCAGAAGAATCCGGACGCCAAGGCGGCCCTGGCTGCGATCAAGGTAGAGGCGGAAGAGGTGAGCCGGCTGCGCCATAGCCCGGAGCGCTTCATCAACCGCGAGCTCTCCTGGCTGGAGTTCAACCGGCGCGTTCTGGAGGAATCGGGCAATCCGCAGCATCCGCTCCTGGAACGTCTGCGCTTCCTCTCCATCTCGGCCAACAATCTCGACGAGTTCTTCATGGTGCGCGTCGCCGGTCTGCGCGGCCAGCAGCGCGAGGGCGTGAGCCTGACCAGCGATGACGGCCTGACGCCGAGCGAACAGCTGGTGAAGATCGCCGATGCCGTCTCGTCGCTCGCCTCCGACCAGCAGAGCCGCTGGGCCGAACTGCGCGACGAACTGGCGATCTCCGGCATCATGCTGGTCGATCCGGCCGGCCTCAAGGAAAACGAGCGGATCTGGCTCGAGGGCTATTTCATGGACTCGGTCTTCCCGGTCCTGACGCCGCTCGCCATCGATCCGGCCCATCCGTTCCCGTTCATCCCCAATCTCGGCTTCTCGCTGGTGCTGCAACTGGTGCGCCCGGCGACGGGCAGCCGCATGACCGCGCTGCTGCGCGTGCCGATGACGCTCGACCGCTTCATCCGCCTGCCGGCGTCCGAGGCGGGCATCGAGCGGTTCATCAGCCTCGAGAATGCCGTCTCGCTGTTCACCGCGCGCCTGTTCCCGAGCTATTCCATCGAGGGCGTTGGCGCCTTCCGCATCATCCGCGACTCCGACATCGAGGTCGAGGAAGAAGCCGAGGATCTCGTCCGCTTCTTCGAGACGGCGCTGAAGCGCCGCCGTCGCGGTTCGGTGATCCGCCTGGAGATCGAATCGGCGACGCCCGAGGCGCTGCGCAACTTCGTCGCCGGCGCGCTCGCCGTTCTCCCGGACGAGATCTTCCTGGTCGACGGCATGCTGGCGCTCAACGACCTGTCGCAGCTCGTCGGCATCGACCGTCCCAACCTGAAGTTTCCGCCCTATCAGGCCCGCTTCCCCGAGCGCATCCGCGAGAATGGCGGCGACTGCTTCGCCGCGATCCGCAAGAAGGACCTGATCGTCCACCATCCCTACGAGTCGTTTGACGTCGTGGTGCAGTATCTGCGCCAGGCAGCCCTCGATCCCGACGTGGTGGCGATCAAGCAGACGCTCTACCGCACCTCGAAGGACAGCCCGATCGTCAAGGCGCTGGCCGAAGCCGCCGAAGCCGGCAAGTCGGTGACGGCGCTGGTCGAGCTCAAGGCGCGATTCGACGAGGAAGCCAACATCAAGTGGGCCCGCGACCTGGAGCGGGCCGGCGTGCAGGTCGTCTACGGCTTCATCGAGCTGAAGACCCACGCCAAGCTGTCGCTGGTGGTCCGTCGCGAGGGCGGGGCGCTGGTCAGCTACGTCCATATCGGCACGGGCAATTATCACCCGGTCACGGCGCGCGTTTACACCGATCTCTCCTACTTCTCCGACGATCCGGCGATCGCCCGCGACGTGGCGCGGATCTTCAACTACATCACCGGCTACACCGAGCCGGTCGAGATCGAGCGGCTGTCGACCTCGCCGCATTTCCTGCGCAAGCGCATCCTCGACCTGATCTATGCCGAGATCGACCATGTGAAGGCTGGCCCGGCGCGATCTGGATGAAGATGAATTCGCTCGTCGATCCCCAGATCATCGACGCGCTCTATGACGCCAGCCGCGCCGGCGTCGAAATCGATCTTGTCATTCGGGGAATCTGCTGTTTGCGGCCGGGCGTGCCGGGCCTTTCCGACCGGATCCGCGCCAAGTCGATCGTCGGGCGCTTCCTGGAGCATGCCCGCATTCTCTGCTTCGGCAACGGCCACGGGTTGCCCTCGCCGGAAGCGATCGTTTATATCGGATCTGCAGACCTGATGCCGCGGAACCTTGATCGTCGCGTGGAGGCGATGATCCCGATGCTGAATCCGACCGTGCACGAACAGGTGCTCGATCAGATTATGGTCGCCAACCTGAAGGACAATCAGCAGAGTTGGGAAATCCAGCCTGACGGGTCGTCCAAACGGATCGTGCCGCGCAAGGGCGAAGAAGTCTTCAACGCCCATCAGTATTTCATGACGAACCCGAGTCTCTCTGGCCGTGGAAAATCGCTCAAAAACAGCTCCCCTCGGTCAATCGGAAGCCGACCTGCCAAGCCTTGAAATGGATATCGGGACAGGGGGAACCCTGCTGACGCATGAATATGCGCCGGGACGGCTGAATGGCAGCGGTCCCGTCGCGATCATCGACATCGGCTCCAATTCGGTCCGCCTCGTCGTCTACGAGCGCCTGAGCCGCACGCCGATGGCCCTTTTCAACGAAAAGGAGCTCGCCGGCCTCGGTCGTGGCATCGCCGCCACCGGCCGCCTGAACGACCAGGCCGTCGAGGCCTCGCTGGCGGCGATCCGCCGCTTCATGGGGCTTTGCGAGCAGATGCAGGTGCAGTCCGTGCATGTGCTCGCCACTGCCGCCGCGCGCGAGGCGGCGAACGGCCCGGAATTTCTGGCCCAGGTCGAGGACATCACCGGCGCTGAAGTGGCGCTTCTGAGCGGCCCGGAAGAGGCGCGCCTCTCCGCCATGGGCGTGTTGTCGGGCGTGCATGAGCCGGATGGCATCGCCGGCGATCTCGGCGGCGGTAGCCTCGAGGTCGTCGACATCCGGGGCCGCGAGATCGGCCTTGGCGAGACTTTCCCGCTCGGCGGTCTTCGTCTCGAGGAAGTGTCCGAGAAGACGCTGAAGAAAGCCGAGAAGATCGCTTCCGACGCGCTTTTGGGTTCGGCGGTGTTGGCAAACGGGCAGGGTCGCCCCTTCTATGCCATCGGCGGCACCTGGCGCTCGCTCGCCCGCCTGCACATGCGCCAGAAGGGCTATCCGCTGCATATCATGCACGAATACGCCATTCCCGCCGGCGAGGCGCTCGACTTCTGCCGCATGGTGGCGCGCCGCGACGCGGAATCGCTCGATTCGATCGAGTCGGTCTCGAAGAGCCGCCGTCTGCTGCTGCCCTATGGCGCGATCGTGCTGGGCGAGGTCATCCGCGCCATGAAGCCGTCGATGATCATCCTGTCGGCGCTCGGCGTGCGCGAGGGGCTGCTCTACGACCTGCTCGACACCGAGACGCAGCAGCTCGACCCGCTGATCGCCGCCGCCGACGAACTGGCGCTGCTGCGTTCGCGCTCGCCCGGCCATGCCCGCGAGCTCGGCCCCTGGACCGGCCAGGCCTTGGCCGCGATCGGCATCGAGGAAACGCCGGACGAGATCCGCCTGCGCACGGCGGCCTGCCTGCTCGCCGATCTCGGCTGGCGCGGCCATCCCGACTATCGCGGCGAGCAGAGCCTCAACATGATCGCGCACGGCTCCTTCGTCGGCATCGACCATCCCGGCCGGGCCTATCTGGCGCTCGCCAACTATTATCGCCACGAAGGCCTCGTCGACGAGCATATCTCCTCGCGCATCCGCGAACTGGCGACGACGCGCCTGCTGGAGCGGGCGAGGGCGCTCGGCGCCGCGCTTCGCGTCGCCTATCTCGTTTCTGGGGCCATGGCCGGCGTTATTCCGCGCACGCGGATGGAAGCGCGCGGCGACCAGCTGACCCTGGTTCTGCCGACCGATCGCGGCATGCTCGCCGGCAGCCGCCTGCAGCGCCGTGTCGCCCAGTTGGCGAAGCTCGGCGCGATGAAGCCGGCGATCGTCGTCGAAGACACATAGGCTGATCCGCCGCGAAGGCGGTCAAAAAGAAAGCGCCGACGGCGGGCCGTCGGCGCTTTGTCGTTCGAGGATGCCCTCGATCCGCGGGTTCAGGCGGCTTCGATGGCCGGCTTCGGCTCGTCGCTGACGATCGTCACGCGGCGGCCGTCGAGGCGCAGCGAGATGTCGCCCCGCTTCAGCTTCAGCGCCTGCTCGCCGAAAAGTTCGCGGCGCCAGCCATGCAGCGGCGGCACGTCGGCGTTGTTGTCGCCGGCGATCGCTTCGAGATCGTCGACCGTGGCGATCACGCGCGCGGCGACGCCGTGCTCCTCGCTGGTCATCTTCAGCAGCACCTTCAGCAGGTCGACGGCGGCGCCGTTGCCTTCCGAGGCCGGCTTCACCTTCGGCACCTTGGGCAGCTTGTCCTTCGGCAGATCGACGGCTTTCTTGACGGCGGCGAGGATGTCCTCGGCCGTGCGCGACCGCTCGAAGCCGCGCGGGATCGAGCGCAGGCGGGCGAGCGCCTCGGCCGTGGTCGGGTGCTGCTCGGCGATCTCGTAGATCGCGTCGTCCTTCAGGATGCGGCCGCGCGGGACGTCGCGGGCCTGTGCCTCGCGCTCGCGCCAGGCGGCGATTTCCATCAGCACGGCCAGCTGCAGCGGCTTCTTGATGCGCATCTTCAGGCGCTTCCAGACATTGGCCGGATCCACCTGATACGTGTCGACCGAGGTCAGCACGTTCATTTCCTCCGCAACCCAGTCGTTGCGGCCTTCCTTGTCGAGCTTGTTCTTCAGCGCCTTGTAGACGTCGCGCAGATGCGTCACGTCGGCGATCGCATATTCGATCTGCTGCGGCGTCAGCGGGCGGCGGCTCCAGTCGGTGAAGCGCGACGACTTGTCGATCGGGTGGCCGGTGATGCGCCCGACGAGCTGATCATAGCTGATCGATTCGCCGAAGCCGCACACCATGGCGGCGACCTGCGTGTCGAAGATCGGGTGCGGGAGGATGCCGCCCAGGTGCCAGACGATTTCGATGTCCTGGCGGGCGGCGTGGAAGACCTTCACCACGGCCTCGTTCGCCATCAGGGCGAAGAAGGGGGCGAGATCCAGTCCGGGGGCCTCGGCGTCGATCACCACCGCTTCGTCCGTGCTCGCGATCTGGATGATGCAGAGCTTCGGCCAGTAGGTGGTCTCGCGCATGAACTCCGTATCGACGGTGACGAAATCGAACCGGGAAAGGCGATCGCAAGCGGCGGCGAGGTGTTCAGTTGTCGTAATGATATCGGTCATGAAGCTTCTAATAGCGCAGGCCGGCCGGCTTGTCGCGGGGGGAGGCGGCTTCGCAGACATAGAGAGCCCAGGCTCCGGCGACACCGGGCGCCAGGAGAAAGCGCCTCATGCGTCGACTGCGGGCCTGGGCAATCCGATTTCCCGCCAACCTGCAATCAGCAGCGGCGCGCGACGGCTAGCCCGTCGCGAGCCAACCGAACGGGCCGGAGTACATCCGTCCTGACCCGATCGTTCGAGCTGCGGCGCCTTGCGGCGCGCGGCCCGTATTGTGTGGCTGGGATGAGACTTAGATGGGGAGGCTTTCTCGGATTGCAAGGGGTGGGCGCGAGGCGGCGCCGAGGCCCCCGTTCTTGACAAAGCCGTACCCGCGTGTGTTCTTCCGCGCGCGTGCGCAGCTATCTTGTCAGCCGGTCTTTGCGCATGCCCCGTTGTCGCCAGACCAAACTCGGATCCCAGCACCATGCACCGCTATCGCACCCATACCTGCGGACAACTCCGCGAGACCCATGCGGGCGAGACCGTCCGTCTCTCGGGCTGGGTCCATCGCGTGCGAGATCATGGCGGCGTCCTGTTCATCGACCTGCGTGACCATTACGGCCTGACCCAGGTCGTCTGCGACCCCGACTCGCCCGCCTTCAAGGTGGCCGAGGCGTTGCGCTCGGAATGGTGCATCAAGATCGACGGCTTCGTGAAGAAGCGGACGCCCGAGACCGTCAACGCCAACCTGCCGACCGGCCAGGTCGAGGTGTTCGCCCAGGAGATCGAGGTGCTCGGCGCGGCCAAGGAGCTGCCGCTGCCGGTGTTCGGCGAGCCGGAATATCCGGAAGACATCCGCCTCAAGTACCGCTTCCTGGACCTGCGCCGCGAGACGCTGCACGCCAACATCGTCAAGCGCACCCAGATCATCGCCTCGATGCGGGAGCGCATGACCGAGATCGGCTTCCATGAATATACGACGCCGATCCTGACCGCGTCCTCGCCGGAAGGCGCGCGCGACTTCCTCGTGCCGTCGCGCATCCATCCCGGCAAGTTCTACGCGCTGCCGCAGGCGCCGCAGCAGTTCAAGCAGCTCCTGATGATGGCCGGCTTCGACCGCTATTTCCAGATCGCGCCCTGCTTCCGCGACGAGGACCCGCGCGCCGACCGCCTGCCGGGCGAGTTCTACCAGCTCGATCTCGAGATGAGCTTCGTCACCCAGGAAGACGTCTGGGACACGATGGAGCCGGTGCTGCGCGCGATCTTCGAGAAGTTCGCCGACGGCAAGCCGGTGACGCAGAAGTTCCGCCGCATCCCCTATGACACGGCGATCCGCACCTATGGTTCGGACAAGCCCGACCTGCGCAACCCGATCGAGATGCAGGCCGTCACCGAGCATTTCGCCGGCTCCGGCTTCAAGGTGTTCGCGCGCATGATCGAGGCAGACCCGAAGGCCGAGGTCTGGGCGATCCCGGCGAAGACCGGCGGAAGCCGCGCCTTCTGCGACCGCATGAACTCCTGGGCGCAGCAGCAGGGCCAGCCGGGTCTCGGCTACATCTTCTGGCGCAAGGAAGGCGACGTCCTCGAGGGCGCCGGCCCGGTCGCCAAGAACATCGGCCCGGAGCGCACCGAGGCGGTCCGCCAGCAGCTCGGCCTCGACGACGGCGATGCCGTCTTCTTCGTCGCCGGCGATCCCCAGAAGTTCTACAAGTTCGCCGGCGATGCGCGCACGCGCGTCGGCACCGACCTGAACCTCGTCGACAAGGACCGGTTCGAGCTTTGCTGGATCGTCGATTTCCCGTTCTACGAATGGGACGACGAGACGAAGACGCTCGATTTCGCGCACAACCCCTTCTCCATGCCGCAGGGCGGCATCGAGGCGCTGACCAACCAGGATCCGCTGACGATCAAGGCCTATCAGTACGACGCTGTCTGCAACGGCTTCGAGATCGCCTCGGGCTCGATCCGCAACCAGCTGCCGGAGACGATGGTCAAGGCGTTCGAGCTCGTCGGCCGTTCGAAGGAAGATGTCGAGCGCGATTTCGGCGGTCTCTATCGTGCGTTCCAGTACGGCGCGCCGCCGCATGGCGGCATGGCCGCCGGCGTCGACCGCATCGTCATGCTGCTCTGCGGCGCGCAGAACCTGCGCGAGATCACGCTGTTCCCGATGAACCAGCAGGCGGAAGATCTGCTGATGGGCGCGCCGAGCGATCCGACGCCGAAGGCGCTGCGCGAGCTGCACATCCGCCTGAACCTGCCGGCCTGATCGGCAGCAGCCTGGCCTGTGGACGACGGCGAATTGTTCTTAGCCGGGGTTCACAAAGGCCGGGCGTCCGTCTATATCACCCCTGCGCGACGACAGCAGTCGCCGCGCGTGACGCGGGGTGGAGCAGCCCGGTAGCTCGTCAGGCTCATAACCTGAAGGTCATCAGTTCAAATCTGGTCCCCGCAACCAGCACAGCGAAAAGCCCGCCCTAACCGGCGGGCTTTTTGTTTTGCGCGTCCGGACATGCGTTTGATC
>JAFKJZ010000718.1 GCA_017305815.1 Hyphomicrobiales bacterium | reverse complement strand
GCACAGAAATAACCAGTTCGAGAAACCTTCTCTATACGATGAAACCATAAAAAACCCCGACGTGCTCCAAAGCCGGCGGGGTTTTTGCATTCAAAACAAAAACACACACAACGAAGAACGAAGAACAGCGGCGCGGACGAGTTCTCAGGAGATACCGCCCAAAGGACAGCGGCGCGCGGCCGGACCCGTCGCGGAAGGGGAGGCGGATCTCCAGGCCTGATGGCCCGCTTTTCGGGCCGGATATCCAGTCGGTAGGTGTTGCCTTGTTGGCACTCGCGTCGAGCGAACGTTCGCTCCGCCTCAAGCGTGCGTTGACAGTTATGTGCACGCGGTACACAAATCTGCCTGGTGACCGCGGCAGCAGGCCTGCGAGGCAGGCTGCCGGGTTTATTTGTTTTGTACTATGCGCTCGGCTTCCCCGGCTCGCCCTGCGCCCATTGGATTGCCAAACATGAAGCGGTTCATCCTTGCAACGATTCTGCTCGTCGTCGTCGTGGCGTTCTGTGGCGGTCTCATCTGGTTCAATTTCTTCCGGACCAAGATGATCGAGCAGTTCTTCGCCAACATGAAGGCGCCCGTCGTCACGATCTCGGCGATCACTGTCGAGCCGGCGCAGTGGACGCCCGGCATCGAGGCGGTGGGAACGGCCGCGGCGGCGGAAGGCGTCGACGTCGCGGTCCAGGCCGGCGGCATCGTCGAAAAGATCCTGTTCAAGGCGAACGACAAGGTCGAGCAGGGCCAATTGCTGGTGCAGATCGACGACGCCGTCGAGCGCGCCGGCCTGGTCAGCGCGAACACGGCCGTTGCCGTCAGCCAGGACGCGCTCAGCCGCGCCCAGGCACTGCTGCAGCGCAATGTCAGCACGGTGGCCTCGCTGCAGGAAGCGCAGAACAACCTCGACAAGGCCAAGGGCGCGCTGACGCAGCTCGAGGCGACCCTCGATCAGACGGCAATCCGGGCGNNNNGCCAGTATGTGCAGCCGGCGACCGTCGTCGCGACGCTGCAGAATCTCGACCAGATGAAGGTCAATTTCAGCGTGCCGGAGCAGGAGCTAGGCTCGCTGAAGATCGGGCAGCCGGTTCGTTTCGGCCTCAAGGAGGACGACCTCAATTTCTCGGGCAAGATCACCGGCATCGACCCGAAGATCGACGCCGCCTCGCGCCTCGTCTCGGTCCAGGCGCTGCTCGACAACGCGGACGAGACGCTTCGCCCGGGCCAGTTCATTCGCGTCCGCGTCGACCTGCCGGTCGAACAGGGCGTGATCGCGCTGCCGCAGACGGCGGTGACGATCAGCCTCTATGGCGCCTATGTCTATGCCGTGCAGGATGCGCCGGCCGCGGCGCCGGCTTCCGGAGACGCTGCGAAGAGCGCCGAGGCTGCGAAGCCGGCCGACGCCGGCAAGCCCGCCGAACCGGCCAAGCCGGATCTCGTCGCCAAGCAGGTGTTCGTCAAGCTCGGCCGTCGTTCGGGCGATCGCATCGAGATCGTCGACGGCGTCAAGCCGGGCATGCAGATCGTCACTTCCGGGCAGAACAAGCTCTCCAGCGGCAGCCCGGTCGCCGTCGACAATTCGGTCCAGCCGGTTCCCGGCGCGGACGCCAATGCAGGGGCTTCCAAGTCATGAGTTTCTCGGAGCTCTTTATTCGACGGCCGGTGCTCGCAACGGTCGTCAGCTTGCTGATGCTGCTGCTGGGGGCGCAGGGCATCCTGTCGATGTCAATCCGTCAGTATCCCAAGGTGGACGAGACGGTGGTGACGGTGACGACCGTCTATCCGGGCGCCAGCGCCGACGTCATCCAGGGGTTCATCACCTCGACGATCGCGAAGTCGGTTTCTTCGGCCGAGGGCGTCGACTACGTCACGTCGAAGAGTTCGCTCGGCGGTTGCGGTACAAGCCGTT
>JAFKJZ010000399.1 GCA_017305815.1 Hyphomicrobiales bacterium | reverse complement strand
CGCTTCTGGCTCTATCGCGAGGGGTTTTACGCCGCCGGCCGGCCGCAGCCGCGCTGGTTCCTGCACGGGCTGTTCGCATGAGAAGGGAAGCAAGTCCCTCACCCAACCCTCTCCCGCTCGCGGGAGAGGGCCTTGTCGCACACAGCGGGGCGACAAGCGCAGACGATCCCCCTCTCCCGCGAGCGGGAGAGGGCTGGGGTGAGGGCTCTTCAAGCCACACGCAGACGGCAAAGACCCCATGAGCGCCTATGCCGAACTCGCGACCATGTCGAACTTCTCCTTCCTGGAAGGCGGCTCGCATGCGGCCGAGTTGATCATCCAGGCGCATGGACTGGGGCTGAAGGGGATCGGCATCGCCGACCGCAACACCTTCGCCGGCATCGTCCGCGCCCATGACGCCTGGGGCAGCGAGGACTATGGCAATGTGCGCGCCGCCGGCTTCCGCCTCGTTGTCGGCGTCCGCCTCGTCTTCCGCGATGGCACGCCGGATATCCTTGCCTATCCCAGGGATCTCGCCGCCTATGGCCGGCTCTGCCAGTTACTCAGCTTCGGCAAGCGCCGGGCGCCGAAGGGTGAATGCCACCTCGATTTCGGGGATCTCGCGGCGCATGCGGAGGGTTCGCTCTTCATCCTGATGCCGCCCGCCAGGCTGGCCGGCGACCTCGGCGCGGCGCTCGGCCGGCTCGCCGTCCTGGCGCCGGGGCGGACCTGGCTCGCCGCCGTGCTCTATCGCGGCGGCTCCGACCGGCGCCGCCTCGCCACGCTTTCCGCGCTCGCCTGGGACCACCGCGTCCGCCTGATCGCCGTCAACGACGTGCTCTATCACGCTCCGGAACGGCGGCCGCTGCAGGATATCCTGACCTGCATCCGCGAGAAGACGACGATCGAGAAGGCGGGGCGGCGGCTCGCGATGAATGCCGAGCGACACCTGAAGCCGGGCGTCGAGATCGAACGCCTGTTTCGCGACTTTCCCGGCGCCGTGGCGGAGGCGGCGCGCTTTCTCGGCCAGATCCGCTTCACCCTCGACGAGATAGAATACGAGTATCCGCACGAGACGGTGCCGGAGGGGATGACGCCGCAGGCGCATCTGGAGGCACTGGCGCGGGAGGGCGCGCGAAAGCGCTATCCGGACGGCGTTCCGGCGTCGGTCACGGCGACCCTCGACAAGGAACTCGCCATGATCGGGTCGCTCGGCTACGCGCCCTATTTCCTGACCGTGCACGACATCGTGGCGTTCGCGACCGGGCGCGGCATCCTCTGCCAAGGGCGGGGTTCCGCCGCCAATTCCGCCGTCTGCTATTGCCTCGGCGTCACCTCGGTCGACCCGAGCCAGTACCAACTGCTGTTCGAGCGCTTCCTTTCGCCCGAGCGCAAGGAGCCGCCCGACATCGACGTCGATTTCGAGCATGAGCGGCGCGAGGAGGTGATCCAGTACATCTATGGGCGCTATGGCCGCGACCGCGCCGCCATCTGCGGCACGGTGATCGCCTACCGGACGAAGAGCGCGATCCGCGAGGTCGGCAAGGCGATGGGCCTGTCGGAGGACGTCATCCTGGCGCTCGGCGGCACGGTCTGGGGCGGCGGCTGGGGGTCGGCCGTGCAGGACAAGCACATTCGCGACGCCGGCCTCGACCCGCGAAACCCGATGATCGAGCGCGTGGTCAAGCTGGCGATGGAGCTGCGCGGCTTTCCGCGCCATCTTTCGCAGCATGTCGGCGGCTTCGTGCTGACGGAAAAGCTCCTGAACGACCTCGTGCCGAGCGGCCCGGCGGTGATGAAGGACCGAAGCTTCATCGAATGGGACAAGGACGACATCGACACCGTCAGGATGATGAAGGTCGATATCCTCGCGCTCGGCATGCTGACCTGCATCCGCAAGGCGTTCGATCTGATCGAGGAGGCGGGCGGAGCGCGCCATGCGCTGCACACCATCCCCTGGGAGGATCCGGCCGTCTACGACATGCTCTGCACGGGCGACTCGATCGGCGTCTTCCAGGTCGAGAGCCGGGCGCAGATGAACATGCTGCCGCGCCTTCGCCCGCGCGAGTTCTACGACCTCGTCATCCAGGTGGCGATCGTACGCCCCGGGCCGATCCAGGGCGACATGGTGCATCCCTATCTGCGCCGCCGGCAGGGGATCGAGGACGTCACTTTCCCGTCGCCGTCGCCCGAGCACGGCCCGGCCGATGAGCTGAAGCAGGTGCTGGGGCGGACGCTCGGCGTGCCGCTGTTCCAGGAGCAGGCGATGAGCCTCGCCATGGTGGCGGCGCGCTTCTCGCCCTCCGACGCCAACGGGCTGCGCCGCGCCATGGCGACGTTCCGCCATCTCGGCACCATGCACAAATACGAGACCATGATGCTCGAGGGCATGGTCCGTCGCGGCTATGAGCGCGAATTCGCCGAGCGCTGCTTCAATCAGATCAAGGGCTTCGGCGAATATGGCTTTCCCGAAAGCCATGCCGCGAGCTTCGCTCGCCTCGTCTATGTCTCGGCCTGGATCAAGTGCCACCACCCGGCCGCCTTCGCCGCAGCGCTTTTGAACTCGCAGCCGATGGGCTTTTATGCGCCGGCGCAGATCGTGCGCGATGCCGCCGATCACGGTGTGCCGATCCGGCCGGTCGACGTCAATGCGAGTCTCTGGGACAACACGCTGGAGCCGACGGAGGCGGGGCTGGCGCTCAGGCTCGGCTTCCGCCAGATCGACGGCTTTCGCGAGGCGTGGGCGGAGGCGATCGCGGCGCGGCGTGGCGCGGGCTTCGCGGCGATGGACGATCTCGTGCGTCATACCGGGCTGGAGCGGCGTGCCTATGAAAAGCTCGCCGATGCCGACGCGCTGCGTTCGCTCGGGCTCGACCGGCGGCAGGGGCTCTGGGAAGTGCGCCGCCTGCCGAGTTCCGAAATCCTGCCGCTCTTCGCCGCCGCCGACGCGGCCGAGCTCGGCCGCGAGCAGGATGCGCCGCTGCCGGTCATGCCGCTTTCCGAGCATGTCGTCGCCGATTACCAGACGCTGCGGCTGTCGCTGAAGGCGCATCCGATGAGCTTCTTGCGCGAGCGCTACACCCGTGAACGGATCCTGTCCGCGGCGGCGATCACGGCGCTCCGGGATGGCGATTTTGCGCAAACGGCCGGCGTCGTTCTGGTGCGCCAGCGGCCGGGCAAGGGCAATGTCGTGTTCATGACGCTGGAGGACGAGACCGGCATCGTCAATGTCGTCGTCTGGACGCGGCTGTTCGACACCTTCCGCCGCACCATCATCGGCGCCAAGCTGGTTCTGGTCGAGGGCAACATCCAGAAAAGCCCGGAGGGCATCGTCCATCTGGTGGCGAAGCGGCTGGTCGATCGCACCGCCGACCTGGACCAGCTCGCCGAGGACCGCCGGCCGCGGCTTGATCCCGGCCGCGCCGACGAATTCGCCCACCCGAGTCGCCCGAGCCACCCCGGCAGCCACCCGCGCAACGTCCGCATCATCCCGAAATCGCGGGATTTTCACTGAGGGCGGCGGGGCGTTGGACAATATTTCCTGCGCGCCGGTGGCAGCCACAAGCTCCCGCATCCCTGCGAAAGCAGGGATCCACCCAGCCGGATTATATGCCGCGCGGAGCTCTCCAGCGCGCATCGACATGGATCCCTGCTTTCGCAGGGATGACGGTAGCGTGGGGCTCCACAGGGCGGGGCGCCAAGGCAGTCGTGTCGACCGTCTGCCTCGTCGCCTCTCCCTCGGGGAGAGGCGATCCAAGGGGATCCCGAGACCGCCGGCGCGCCTCAGTGCTCCAGGTCGTAGACGAAGATGCCGTCAACGCCGCCTTCGGCCGCGGCGACGATCGCCGCGCCGACCTTGGCGTGTTCCTCGTCGGCCAGATACTGGTCGCGTGCCGCAGCGTCGCGGAAGGTGACGATAAAGCCTTCCGAAAACCCCTTGTCGAGGCCTTCCGGGCTCATGTTGTTGCCGACGAAGATGTTGATCAGGCCGTCGATCCGGGGCCGGAGCGCCAGCAGCCCGTCGAGGATCGCGACCTTGGTCGCGGCGGTGGTGTCGGCGCGGTAGTGGATGAAGACGCAGTGGGTGATCATGATTCTTGGTTTCCTCCGTTGGTCGTAGGATAGGCAGCGCCGGGGATGAACGTCACCTGTCGTGAACGCCGCATCGGAGCAAGGCCCGCGCCGAACCCTCTCCTGCAAGCGGCGAGGGGAGGCGGCCGGCGATCGTCGCGGGCAGCGCGATCCGGTCCGCCGGCTCGTCCGGCTGCCGCGCCGCTGAAAAAAAGCCCCTCCCACGCGTGCGGGAGGGGCTAGGCGGTGGGGGCTTCCTGACCCGGGAGCCTATTCGGCGGCGATCCGCAATTCCTTGTGCAGCGCCGGCGTGGTGTTCGACGGCTCGTGGCCGTCGGTCGGCTCGTCGGTCTCGTTCGGCGCGAACGCCTTGTGGAACAGGCGGCCGACGAGATGCGAGAGGTCGTCCATGATCGTGTAGACGGACGGGATGAAGACGAGCGACAGGATCGTCGACAGGAACAGTCCGCCCATCACCGCGATTGCCATCGGCGCGCGGAATTCGCCGCCCTCGCCGAGCGCCAGCGCCGCCGGCATCATGCCGGCGCCCATGGCGATGGTCGTCATCACGATCGGCCGGGCGCGCTTGCGGCCGGCGTCGATGATCGCCTCCTTGCGGCTCATGCCGTGCTTGACCTGCTCGACCGCGAAATCGACCAGCATGATCGCATTCTTGGTGACGATGCCCATCAGCATCAGCATGCCGATGATGACCGGCATCGAGAAGGCGTTGTTGGTGAGCAGCAGCGCCGCCACCACGCCGCCGATCGACAGCGGCAGCGAGGCGAGGATGGTCAGCGGCTGGAACACGCTGTTGAACAGGATGATCAGCACGACGAAGACCAGCAGGATGCCGGAGCCCATGGCGACGCCGAAGGCGGAGAAAACCTCGGCCTGCGCCTCGGCATCGCCGGTCTCCTGCAGGTGGACGCCATCGGGGAAGTTCTTGACGACGTCCATCGTCTTGATCCGCTCCGTGCCCTGGCCCGAGGTGAAGCCGTGCGCCATGTCGGTGCCGACCTTGACCAGACGTTCGCGGTCGTAGCGCTCGATCGTCGCCGGGCCCTGGCCGAAGCCGACATCGGCGACGGTCGCGAGCGGCACCGAGCCGCCGGCGGGCAGCGGCACGCGCAGCGCCGACAGCACCGACAGATCGGAGCGGGCGACGCGGTCGAGCTCCACCCGGATCGGGACCTGGCGGCCGTCGACCGTGAACTTGGCGAGGTTGGCGTCGGCATCGCCCGTGGTGGCGACGCGGATCGTCTCCGAGATCCGGTCGGGCGCGATGCCGAGCGCCGAGGCTTCGTCGAGCTTCGGCACGATGCGGATTTCCGGACGCGCGAAGGAAGAGAGCGCGACCGGATTCAGGAACATCGGGTCTGCCTTCATCGCCGCCTCGAGGTCGCTCGAGGCGGTCGCGACGGCGTCGCCGTTCGGGCCGGTGACGGCGATCGTCGTTTCGCGGTCGCCGCGTTCGTTGACGACGTAGAAGCGGATGTCGGGGATGCCGGAAAGGACGGAAGCGATCACCGGCTTCATGTCCTTCTGGCTGATGGTGCGTTCCGCCTTCGGCACCAGTTCGACGATGACGGCGGCGCGGCGGGTCTCCAGCGTGCCGGTCGGCGAGGTGCCGCCCATGACGAAGACGCTGCGGATCTGGGGCAACTGCCCGAGCGCGGCGGCGATCCTGTCGGTGGTGACGGTGGTCTCGTCGAGCCCGGTGCCCGGCGGCAGCTCGACCGAGACCATCAGCCGGCCTTCGTCGCCCTCCGGGATGAACTCGGACGGCAGCAGGCCGGTGGCCCAGATCGACACGGCGAAGGTGGCGATGCCGATCG
>JAFKJZ010000717.1 GCA_017305815.1 Hyphomicrobiales bacterium | reverse complement strand
CGGCGCGCTGTCGGCCGTCTCGATCAGCTTCAACAGCGGCACCGGCGTCGCCGGCGCGGCGGTGATCGTCATCGTGCCCGGGGCCTTGATGAAGGCCTGCAAGGCCGGGGCCAGCTTCGCCTGGAAGCCCGGATTCTTCAGCACCATCAGGAACAGCGGCAGGGCGCCGGCGATCTGCTGGCGGAACTTGTCCGGCTCGACGTTCATCTTCTTCGCCTGCATCCCGACGGCGCGCTCGACGATCGACTTGTCCTCGACCGACAGTTTGCCGCGCGTGAAAAGCAGCGACGACAGCGCGCCTTCCAGCTGCTTGGGATCCTGGATGGCCTGGCGCGTCAGCCCCGTCAGCGTCGCGTCGGCATTCATCGTCGCCAGGTCCTTGATGGCCAGCTTGAAGCCGTCGAGGATCACCGCCTCGTCGGCCTCGCGCCACGACAGGCGGAAGCCATAGTCGGCGACCAGCCGGTCATAGCCGAGGCCCTTGATCATCTCGCGGGCGCGACGGTCGTCGATCTGCGACAGGTCGAGGTCGAGGCCGCGCACGTCGCTGGCGATGCTGGTCGGGACCGGGCCGATATAGTCGCCGAGGTCGATGCGGGCGCGATCGACGGCGCCGAGCTTCTTGCCGCCCTGGGTGACGTCGACGCCGACCGCTTCGGCGAAGCCCATGGTCGGGATAAGCGGCATCGGATCGAAGTCGATGCCGCTCTCGCTGGCATACATCGACGAGACCAGCAGTTCCGGCGACGGGAACTTGAAGCCGCCGACCGCCAGTCGCTCGGCGCCGAGCGTACCCTTGTCCTGGATGGCGACGTCGAGGTCGTGCACGCCGATCTCGCCGATGCCGTCGCTGGAAAAGTCGTTGAAATGGAAATCGCCGAGATGGAAGCGCTCGACTTCCGGGGCGGTGACGTCGAGGTCGCTGAGGCCGGCAAAGTTGTCGCGCACCAGCCGCGCCGCTTCGTTATCGGGGAGGTCGGGCTTGGAAAGGAACGTATCGAGGAAGTCGGTGAAGCTCTTCTTTGGCTGGCGCAGCCGCAGGTTCTCCATTTCGAACGAGCCCATGCGCACCGAGGCGCCCGGCATCTCGATCGAGAAGTTGCGGTAGACCTCGAGCCCAAGCGCGGTGCGCCACTTGCCATCGCCGACGCCGCCGGCATACCGGTCGGGATCGAGCACGGCGGAGAGGGCATCGAGGTCGTATTTGCGCGCCTCGATCTTGTCGATCGTGAACTTGATCAGTCCGTCGGGCGAGGGCATCTCCTGCGAGATCGGCCCCATCGTTACCTGGTCGATGACGCCGTTCGCCATGCCCCTCAGTTCGTAGCTGCCGAAGCTGGCGGCCGAGGTCTGGCCCTCCGAGGTCTCCGTCGCCTGGATGCGGCCGACGCGGATGCTGTCGACGGAAGCCTTGGCGATGATGCCCCAGCCCTTGGCGAGCGAGGTGAAGATGCGGTTCTGGTCGAACACGTAGTTGACGAAGCTCGGCACCGACAGGTTGTCGACGCGAATATCCGAAAGCGTCGAGCTGCCGAATTCGCC
>JAFKJZ010000398.1 GCA_017305815.1 Hyphomicrobiales bacterium | reverse complement strand
TCTTCGCGTCGGCGAAGAGCATCATCGTGTTGTCCTTGAAGAACAGCTCGTTCTCGACGCCGGCATAGCCGGAACCCATGCCGCGCTTGATGAACAGCACCGTGCCGGCCTTCTCGACGTCGAGGATCGGCATGCCGAAGATCGGCGAGGTCGGGTCGGTCTTGGCGGCCGGGTTGGTGACGTCGTTGGCGCCGATGACGAAGGCGACGTCGGCCTGGGCGAACTCCGAATTGATGTCCTCGAGCTCGAAGACCTCGTCATACGGCACGTTCGCCTCGGCCAGCAGCACGTTCATGTGGCCCGGCATGCGGCCCGCCACCGGGTGGATGGCATACTTGACCTCGACGCCTTCCGCCTTGAGCTTGTCGGCCATTTCGCGCAGCGCGTGCTGCGCCTGCGCCACCGCCATGCCGTAGCCCGGCACGATGATGACCTTGGAAGCGTTCTTCATGATGAAGGCGGCGTCCTCGGCCGAACCCTGCTTGACCGGACGCTGCTCGACCGCGCCGCCCGAAGCCGCTCCCGCCGTCTCGCCACCGAAGCCGCCGAGAATGACGGAGATGAACG
Source organism: Hyphomicrobiales bacterium (assembly GCA_017305815.1). Taxonomy (GTDB): domain Bacteria; phylum Pseudomonadota; class Alphaproteobacteria; order Rhizobiales; family Kaistiaceae; genus Kaistia; species Kaistia nematophila. The sequence continues at coordinate 5,362 of JAFKJZ010000398.1, read as the reverse complement.
AGCGGTTCATGCCCTTGCACATGATGTAGGACAGGATCGCGCCCGACGAGCCGACCAGCGCGCCGGTGATGATCAGCGCGGTGTTGCCGAGCGTGAAGCCGATGCCGGCCGCGGCCCAGCCCGAATAGGAGTTCAGCATCGACACGACGACGGGCATGTCGGCGCCGCCGATCGGGATGATGATCAGGCCGCCGAGCACCAGCGAGACCAGCACGATCAGCCAGAAGACCAGGTGGCTCTCGGTGAAGACGAGCGCGACGATCAGCACCACCAGCAGGATGGCGAGGCCGGCGTTCATCAGATGCCGGGCCGGCAGCAGGATCGGCTTGCCCGACATGTTGCCGTTGAGCTTGGCGAAGGCGATGACCGAGCCGGTGAAGGTGATCGCACCGATCGCGACGCCGAGCGACATCTCGACCAGCGCCTGGCCGTGGATGTGGCCGATGTCGCCAATGCCGAAGGCGGCGGGCGCATAGAGGGCGGCGGCGGCCACCATCACGGCGGCAAGGCCGACCAGCGAGTGGAAGGCGGCGACCAGCTGCGGCATCGCCGTCATGGCGATGCGGCGGGCGATGACGGCGCCGACGCCGCCGCCGATGGCGAGGCCGAGGATGATCATGCCCCAGGCGGAGGCGCTCTTCGGCGCGGCGAGCACGAGGGTCGTGACGATCGCGATCCCCATGCCGACCATGCCGTAGAGATTGCCCTGGCGCGAGGTGGCCGGGCTGGAGAGGCCCCGGAGCGCCATGATGAACAGGACGCCGGAGACGAGGTAGAGCAGCGCCGTGATATTTGCGGTTGTCATCGGCGCGGCCTCACTTCGTCTTCTTCTTGTACATGGCAAGCATGCGACTGGTTACGAGGAAGCCGCCGAAGATGTTGACGCTGGCGAGGATCAGGGCGACGAAGCCGAAGCCCTGCGCCCAGGCATGGCCGGAGGCCGCGGCCGCATCGACCGCCGCGTCGACGCCGACCGCGAGCAGCGCGCCGACGACGATCACCGAGGAGATCGCGTTGGTGACCGACATCAGCGGCGTGTGCAGCGCCGGCGTGACGGACCAGACGACGTAGTAGCCGACGAAGATCGCCAGCACGAAGACGGAGAGGCGGAAGACGAAGGGGTCGATGGCCCCGCCGGAAACCGCATGAGCGACGGCGCCGGCGGCATCGCCGAGACCGCCGGCCGCCTGCTCGGCATAGATCTGCGCGGCGGCGGCAGCTTCCTGCGCGGCGCTCGCCGCGGCGCTCGCGGCGTCGGCGGCGGACTTGGCGGCACTGGCCGCCTGGTCGGGCGTAAGACTTGCCATGATCAGCTGGCCCCCTGCTCAGCAACGAGAATTGGCTTCGGCTCTTCGACCGGCGCTTCCTTGGGCGCTTCCTTGGGCTTGAACGCCGGATGCACGACGGCGCCGTCGCGCGTCAGCACGGTCGCCTTGACCAGTTCGTCGTCCCAGTTGACGGCGACGGTCTTCGACGCCTTGTCGATCAGCGTCTCGACGAAGGCGTAGAGGTTCTTGGCGTAGAGCTGCGAGGCGGTCGCGGCGATGCGGCCGGCGACGTTCAGGTGGCCGACGATCTTCTTGCCGTCGACGACCGTGACTTCGCCAGGCCTGGCGCCCTCGACATTGCCGCCACGCTCGACCGCGAGGTCGATCAGCACCGAACCCGGCTTCATCGAGGCGACCATGGCGGCCGAGACCAGGCGCGGCGCGGCGCGGCCGGGGATCAGGGCCGTCGTGATGACGATGTCCTGCTTCTTGATGTGCTCGGCGACGAGCGCCGCCTGCTTGGCCTGGTATTCGGCCGACATCGGCTTGGCGTAGCCGGCGGCGGTCTCGGCCTGCTTGAACTCGTCGTCCTCGACGGCGACGAACTTGGCGCCGAGGCTCTCGACCTGCTCCTTGGCGGCCGGGCGCACGTCGGTCGCGGTCACCACGGCGCCGAGGCGGCGGGCGGTGGCGATCGCCTGCAGGCCGGCGACACCGGCGCCCATGACGAAGACGCGGGCGGCCGGCACGGTGCCGGCGGCGGTCATCATCATCGGCAAGGCGCGATCATATTCGGCGGCCGCGTCGATGACGGCCTGGTAGCCGGCGAGGTTCGCCTGGCTGGACAGCACGTCCATCACCTGGGCGCGGGTGATGCGCGGCATGAACTCCATGGCGATGGCGGTGACGCCGGCGCCGGCGATTGCCGCGACCGCATCCTCATGGCCATAGGGATCCATGGTGGCGACGACCAGCGCGCCCTTCTTGTAGGCGGGGAGCTCCTCGGCCTGCGGCCGGCGGACCTTCAGCACGACGTCGGCGTCGCGCACGGCCTCGGCGGCGTCCGCGGCGATCGTCGCCCCGGCGGCGGCATATTCCGCGTCGGGAATGCGCGAGGCCAAACCCGCGCCGGACTGCACCGACACCTCGGCGCCCAGCGCGATAAACTTCTTCACGGTCTCAGGCGTCGCGGCGACGCGGCTTTCCAGCCCGTCAACCTCCGCCGGCACACCAATCTTCATGGCGTATCCCTTTGGCACGGCGGGGGTCATCGGCACACCCGCGCAGTCAAGTCACTCGGGTATTGCTGCATCCGGAGATGGCCGGATGGCCTCTATTCGAACTCAGAGCAGGAAGATTGCCATGAGTACGAGGACCACGATGCAGGCGATCGTGCCGTATTTGGTAAGGCCGGTGAAGAAAGCGTAGGTTCTCTCGTGCTCAGCGTAGTCCATCGGGCTTTCGGCCATGTTGTCTCAATCCTCCAGCGGAACCAAACGTGTTCGGCGTTTACAACACTTGGCCGGGGCGGGCAATCCGGCATCGCCGCACTGCGGCAGGACGCGGCAGTCCGGCGCTGCGGGCGCCCAGAGCCGCCGCCTCCCGATCAGGCCAATCCGACCCCGCCGAGCGCCGCCTTCTGGCGGTAATCGAGCATCTCTCGGTCGAATCCCTCGATCGTCTCGGCAAACAGGCGGTGAAAATTCATTTCCGCCTTCAAGTGCAGGAACACCGAGCCGAGACCGACCGCCGCGCGGTCCATGAAGACGAATTCGCGCGGCACCGTCACCGGCCCCTTCTCGCGCAGCACCTGATGCACCTGGAACGCCTCGCGCCGTCCATATTCCGACGGCGCGACGCCATCGGCGATGGTGCGGACGCGATCGTCGATCAGCGGCCCGTAGATGAAGCGGGCCCAGATGTTCAAGGCCTCGATCAATTCGTTCGATAGCCCGCCGAAGCCCCAGACCTCATAGGCCGAGACGATGCGGTCGCGGTCGTTGTCGCGCAGGCCGTGGAACAGGTCGACGACGCCGGCGACGAACGGCGCCGGGAAGATGCGGACGCAGCCATAGTCGAGCAGGTTGATGCCGGCCGCCTCGCCGGCGCCGTTCTCGAACACCGTGTAGTTGCCGAGATGCGGGTCGCCATGGATGACGCCGTATCGGGCGAAGGGGGACCACCAGGCATTGAACATGGCGGTGGCGATGCGGTTGCGTTCCTCCAGCGAGCGGTCGCGATAGTCGAGCAGCCTCTTGCCGTCGAGCCATTCGAGCGCCAGCAGCCGGTTGGTCGACAGCCGAGGCTCCACTTCCGGGACGCGGACCAGCGTCTCGCCGTCGAGCATGATCTTGTAGAGCAGCGCATGCCGCGCCTCGCGGCCATAGTCGAGCTCCTCGCGGATGCGCGTGCCGATCTCCTCGTAGATCTCGCTGGTGTCGATCGCCTTGTCGATGCGGCGATAGACGGAAAGCAGGATCTTCAACTGCGCCAGGTCGGCCTCGACCGCCGACTGCATGTCCGGATATTGCAGCTTCATCGCCAGCGCCTTGCCGTCCCTGGCGATCGCCCGATGCACCTGGCCGAGCGAGGCGGCGGCGGCCGGCTGATGCTCGAACAGCTGGAACCGCTTTTCCCAGCTCGCGCCGAGTTCGGCCTGCATGCGCCGCTTGACGAAGGGCCAGCCCATCGGCGGCGCGTTCGCCTGCAATTGCGACAATTCCTCGGCATATTCGGGCGGCACGAGGTCCGGCACGGTGGAGAGGATCTGGCCGACCTTCATCAGCGGCCCCTTGAGCCCGCCGAGGGCGGCGGCCAGTTCCGACGCGTTCTTGTTCTTGTCGAGCGAGCCGCCGAACAGGCGCGCCCCCGCCACCTTGGCCGCGACCCCGCCGACATTGACGCCGACGCGGGCATAGCGCGACAGGCGGCCGGTGAGACGGTTGCGTTCGGAATCGGACATGGGCGGCTCTCTTCTCGGGCGTTCGGCGAGCGCCCTCACAAGACGGACGTGCCGGACGGAGGCACGCGGCGGCGGGAATCGATCGGACCCAGCCTAAGATGCGATCCCTTGCGCCGCACGCAAGCGCCGGCTCACCAAAGAGCCCGCGCTACTCCGTCGCTGGCGGAAGATCGTCCCGGATCCAGCAGGTATTCCTTTGGCTCAGAAGGTCCGCGCTCCGCGCCACCGGATGCGAGTTCCCACCCTCGTCAGCCGTCCGTGGACAAGCTGACCGCCTTCCAGGCCTCGATTTCCTGCTGAAGCCGCTCGATCCTCGCCGACACGAGCCGGACGGCATCGCTGCCGAGCAGAAGCTGCGGCGGTGGATTTCCGGATTGCACCAGGGTCAGAACGGCATCGGCCAGCTTTTCCGGATCGCCCAGCTGCCTGCCGCTGACGGCCTGCCTGGTTTCCCGGATCGGGTTGAACTGCGCGTCGTAGTCGGCGATCGACCTTTCCGTGCGCACCATCGATCGTCCCGCCCAGTCCGTCCGGAAGGAACCCGGGCAAAGGGTCGTGACGTAAACGCCGAACGGCGCCATTTCCATGCGCATCACTTCCGATATGCCCTGGAGCGCGAACTTGCTGCCGCAGTAATAGGCGATGCCGGGCATGGTGATCATGCCGCCCATCGATGTGACGTTGACGATGAAGCCGCTGCGGCGCTCGCGGAATCGCGGCAGAAACGCCTTGGCGACGGCGACGGCGCCGAAAACGTTGACGTCGAACTGTCGCCGCATCTCTTCGAGCGGCGACTCCTCCAGCACCCCCTCATGGCCGTAACCGGCGTTGTTGATCAGGACATCGACGGGCCCGTGCTCGTCTTCCGCCTCACGAACGACATCCGGGATGCGGTCGAAGTCCGTCACGTCGCAAAGCACGGGACGGACGTCCGGCACGGCATCGGCCAGCACCGCGCGGGCGGTCTCCGAGCGCACGGTTCCGATCACCTTGTGGCCAGACAGGGCCGCGGCGGATGCGATCGCCAGGCCGAAACCGGAATTGGCGCCGGTGATGAAGAAGGTTCTAGATGACATTGTCGGCAAACTTCCTTGCTGGGGAACTTGATTGACCGATAATATGTATCACGTGC
>JAFKJZ010000715.1:1011-1826 GCA_017305815.1 Hyphomicrobiales bacterium | reverse complement strand
ATGTCTGCCTCAGACAGCCCAACGGAGCCATCGCCGAACGCCTCATAGGAAACGCCCGCGCCGATCGTCGTCATGTCAGTGACGGGATAGAAGGCGATCAGGCCGGCCAGCACCGGGCCGCGTCCATCCCGCCCGGACAGCGCCGCGGCGATGGCGAGCGTCGCGCCGGCGCTGTCGCCGGCAACGAAGATGCGGGCCGGATCGGCGCCGAGCGCTTCGGCGCGGGCGGCCAGATCGGCGACGGCCGCGGATGCATCAAGCGGACCGGCGGGAAAAGGATGCTCGGGCGCCAGCCGATAGTTGATGGAAACCACCAGCGCGCCTGCCGCATTGACGATGCGCCGCGCATTGCGGTCATGCGTGGCAAAGCTGCCGACGACGAAGCCACCACCATGGAAATAGACGACCAGCGGCGGAAGCGCCTGCGTGTCCGGCCGGTAGAACCGCGCCTCGAGCGGCCCCTCCGCGCCGGCGACCGTCAGCGCCTCGACCTCGGCGACCGCCGGCAGCCCCTCCGGATTGGCCTGCATCTCCTCGAACAGGCGCTTCGCCGCTTCCGGGCCGATATCGGGAAAGGCCGGCCGCGCGCGCCGCGCCTTCACGCCTTCGGCGAGGATGGGGTGCAGCGGCTCGACCGCGGCGAGATCAGAATTTGCCATGCTTCAGATATGCCTGTTGGGGATCGGTTCCGGCGAGGATCGCCTTGCGGACGAGGTTCTCGGTCGAGATCGCAGTCTCGGCCCGCTCGACGACTTCGGCAAGATGCTCGGCCGGAATCCGGACCAATCCGTCGCGGTCGCCGAGGAAATAATCGC
>JAFKJZ010000715.1:0-973 GCA_017305815.1 Hyphomicrobiales bacterium | reverse complement strand
GGGAAGTCGGTCGCGACCGGCAACCAGTTACAGACAATGCCACGCGGGGTGAGGCCGCGGCACCAGGTCTGGAAGCCCATCTCCAGCAGGAAATTGGTGTCGCGGATGAAGCCGTCGACGATGGCGCCGCGCACGCCCTTGTTCTTCAGCGTCTCGGCCGAAAGTTCCCCCATATGCGCGACGATGCGATCGTTCGGCTGCGAAACCCAGATCGAGCCGGCGGGCGCCTTGGAGAGCAGTCCCGTCCAGGCGAGCAGCGTCTCGTGACCGTCGGCGTCCGGATCGGCGCGCCCCTCGATGGTGAAGGCGGGGCCGGCGAGCGGGCGCTCCGGCAGGATTGGCCGCAATTCGGCCGGCAGCGTGAAATCGCGCAGGCCCATGGCACGCATGACGTCGTGCACGACGCCGGTGTAGCAGGCCTCCAGCCTGGCGGTCAGATCCGTCAAAACATCCTCCCCGATGTCCCTTCTTCCGTGTCAGACCGGCAGGCAGGCCGGCCCGATCGGCTCGAAGCTCTTGTAGCCGAGCACGAATTCCTGGTGCGCCAGCTCCTCCGACTTCGTGCGCCTGCCGCGCGCGAGATCGACGACCAGATCATGGATCTCGCGGCCGACCTCGTCGAGGCTGGCATGCCCCTCGATGATGCGGCCGGCATCGACGTCCATGTCGTCCTCCATCCGGCGATAGGTCTCGGGATTGGCGCAGATCTTCACCACCGGCGAGATCGCCGAACCCACCACCGAGCCGCGCCCGGTGACGAAGAGGACCGCATGGCTGCCGCAGGCGATCAATTCGGCGATCTCGGCATTGTCGTTGATATTGGGAAAGCCGAAGCGGACCTCGCCATCCGGCACGACGTCGAGCAGATAGAGCCCCCCATGCGGCGGCACGTCGCCCGGCTTGATCAGGCCGGATATCGGCGAGGCGCCCGATTTCGCATAGGCGCCCATCGACTTTTCCTCGATGGTGGTGA
>JAFKJZ010000397.1 GCA_017305815.1 Hyphomicrobiales bacterium | reverse complement strand
GAGGCCGCCCTCCAGGCTGGTGCGCGGCGCCGCACCATTATGCAGGCAATCGATGAAGTGCAGCCACTGCTGGCGGAACGCGGTGTCGGGCTTGCCGGGGATAACCACCTCGGACGGGCCGTTGCCGCGCGGTTCGCGGATGGTCACGGTCGCGGCCGTGTTGCGGACATAGGGGTTCTGGAAGTCGACGCGGACTTCGTCATGCTTGCCATAGGCGGCGATCCATTCGTCCCACCACTCATACTGCGCGCCGAACGAAACCTCGAACACACAGGGGACGCCATTGGCGAAATTCAAGAGCGCGAAGATGTGGTTGGGATCGATCGCCTTGGCATATTCGACGCTCTCGGCGACGCCGAAGGCGCCGCGCAGCACGGCGAGGTTATGGCTGCCGAGCATCAGGAGCATCAGATAGAGATTCTTGTAGCCGGCATGATCGGCGCCGAGCGAGGCCTCGATGCGGGCGTCGGCGGCTTCGCGACCGGCGGCGAGGCTGGCCGGATCGACATCGGTGCCGCGAACCTGTGTGTAGAGGTCCTGGTAGCGGTCGAAGCGGCCGGCGAAATTATGGACGTGGATCTGCTTCAGCGCCTCGATCGAGGCCATCCGCTCGATGCCGAGCACATAGCCGGGATCATGGAGCTTCATGTAGCCAACCAGGCCGATGACGCCCCTGGCCTTCGCCTTCTCGATGAGCGGCGCGGCTTCCTCGGCCGTGAAGGCGAGCGGCTTCTCGACGGTGAAGTGCTTTCCGGCGGCGATCACGTCCTCGATGATCGGACCGTGGTCGTAGGTGCAGATCACGACGACGTCGACGGCCGGATCGTTGATCAGGTCGCGATGGTCGGTGTAGCGGCCGGCCACGCCATAGGCGTCGCCGAGACTGTCGACGACCTGGCGGGAAAGATCGCAGAGCGCCGCGATCTCCAGCTCCGGCAGTTCCTTGATGATCGGCAGATGCATGAGCTGGGCGATCTCGCCGCAGCCGACAACGCCGACACCGATCTTGCGCTTTGTCATTCTCAGGCCTTCACTGCGCCGGCGGTCAGGCCGGCAATAAACTGCCGCTGCATCAGCACGAACAGGGCGATCACCGGCAGGGTGGTGATCATCAACGCTGCGAAATAGAGATTCCACAGGGAGTCGTACTGCTGGAAGAAGTTGACCAGCCCGAGCGGGATGGTCTGTACGTCCGGCTGCCTGAGCAGCAGGAAAGCCAGGAAGAAGTCGTTCCAGACCTCGATGAAGCCGAAGATGATGATCAGCGCCATGCCCGGACGCGCCAGCGGCAGCATGATCCTGAACAGGATCGTCACCCGCCCTGCCCCGTCGACGCGGGCGGCGTCCTCGAGATCGAACGGCAGCGACATGAAGAAGCTGCGCATGATGAAGATCGACAGCGGCATGATCGACGCGGCGTAGATGAAGCAGATGCCGATGGTCGAGTTGATGATGCCGAGGTCGCGCGCCACCATGAAGAGCGGGATCGCCAGCACCTGCGGCGGCACCAGCATCGAGCCGACGACGAGGCCGGTGATCAGGTTGCGGCCGGGGAAGCGCAGCCGCGCCAGCGCATAGCTGCAGGGCGTCACGACAACGAGGAGGATCGCCAGCGACAGCACCGTCACAGTGACGCTGTTGAAGATGCGCGTCCCCATGTCGGCCATCTTCCAGGCCTGGATGTAGTTGTCGAAGACCAGGCTGGAGGGCGGCCCCCAGACATTGTTGATCAGCTCGGACTTGGTCTTCAACGAACCGAACAGCACCCAGAGCAGCGGATAGAGCGTCTGGAACAGCACGATCACCAGCGCGGCAGAGATGCCGAGCCGCTCGAGCACCTGCGCGAAGGAGAGCGGCGCGACCGGTTGCGCGGCGTGGGCGGGGGACGTAGCCATCAGACCTTGAACCTCGTGCGACCGAGCCAGTAGACGAGCGCCGCACAGAGCCCGCCGACGAGGACGAACAGCGCGTAGCCCATGGCGGCGGCATAGCCCATCTGGCTCTCGTTGAAAGCCGCCTTGACCATGGCCGTGATCACCACCTCGGTGGCGTGGTTGGGTCCGCCCTGGGTCAGGACGTGCACGATATCGAAATTGCGGACGAAGGCGCCGGAGAGGCTCAGGATGGAATTGATGAAGACCACCGGCACCATAAGCGGCAGCGTGATGTGCCAGAAGCGGCGCCAGGCGCTGGCGCCGTCGACACGCGCCGCCTCATAGAGCTCGGACGGGATCGTCTGCAGGCCGGCGAGATAGATGACGGCGTGGAAGCCGAGCCATTTCCAAACATCGACGGCGATGACGGCATAGAGCGCCGTGTTGGCATCGCCGAGCCAGCTGCGCTTCCACGAGGCAAGGCCGACGAGATCGAGCCCTGCGTTCAGCAGGCCGAACACCGGATTATAGATCCACGACCAGAGCAGGCCAGCCGCGACGAAGGAGATCGTCACCGGCACGAAGACCGAGGCGCGGATGACCGGTTCAGCAGCAGCGCCAGCGCGAGGCCGAGCCCGTTCTTCAGCAGCAGGCTCAGGATCACGAAGATGAAGCTGTTCTTCAGCGCGCCGAGGAAGATGGCGTCCTTGGTCAGTCGCAGATAATTCGCCGCCCCGATGAAGCGCGGCGGCGAAAAGCCGTCCCAGCGATGGAAGCTGAGCCAAAGGCCGTTGAAAAACGGCCAGAGGAAAAACAGCGCGAAAAGGATGGCTGCCGGCAAGATCATCATCGCCGCGACAAAGCCATCGCTGCGGCCCAGGCGCCTCGCCAGGGAAGCGCGCGGGACGACCCGCACGCTCTCACCAGAAATTGCCGACAGGTTTGCCATCGCTACGCCGCGCCGCCGGGGGTCAGCACGAGGCCGAGCGTGTTCTTCAGATAGTCGATGCTCTCGAGCGTGCTCTGCTCGGCCGTCTTCTGCGACGCGTCGAGCTCGACGATGGCGAGGCCGGCATATTCCGCGTCGAGCAGCACCTTGACGAGGCCCTTCAGGTCGACGACGCCGGCGCCGAGCTCGCAGAAGGCGGCGTAGCGATCATAACCCTTCAGGGACGGATCGACCTTGGTGTCCTTCAGATGCATGTAACGAACGGCGGAGATGTAGGTCTTCACCGCGTCGACCGGGTCGGAATAGGTCTGCGCCAAATGGGCCGGGTCGATGCAGAGGCCGGCGACGGAGGTGTCGAGCACGTCCATCAGGCGGTCGAGCTGCTCGCGGTTCTCGACGAAGGTGTCGAGATGCGGATGATAGACCGTATCGATGCCGAGATCCTTGGTGCGACGGCCGATGTCCTCGAGCGAGCGGGCGAAATCGCGGTAGTCCTGCGCCTCATGCGCATTGCCGGAAGCGACCGACGGTCCGCCGCCCAGCACCAGCACGGGCGAGCCGAAGCCCTTGAGCAGGCGGGCGAGCGACAGCAGCACGTCGCGCTCATATTCCCAGGCGACCGGATTGGTGAACACCGCATTGACGTAGAGCGACGACAGGCGAATGCCGAGCTCGCTCTGCGCCTTCGACAGGATCGCGTAGCGGCGCAGGATGTCGGTGTCGGTGGTGACGCCCATCGGCGCCTGGTGCCCGAGCTGCATGTACTTGCGGGCGAACTGGTCGGAAAGGCTGGTGAACGCCAGGATCTCGAACCAGCCGAAGCCCTGCTCGGCCAGGAACTTCAGGGCCGGCTGCAGCGGCAGGCCCTCGAGGTCCCAGCTGTTGAGGTGGTAGCCGATGGAGAAGCGCTGCGGCTTCGAGCTCAGGGGGGTCATGGTCTCGTCCTTGTCGATGATCCGTTCCGGCAACGGCCCGTGCGAAAGCCGCGGCCACGCCGGCGCGAAAGCGCCGGTCAACCTGCGAAAGCCCCGGCTTCAAGCCGAAACCGGGGCTCTCTGCTGCGTGGGGCGGACTTAGTCCTGCGGCGGCCAGTTGCCCTGGGCAACGAGGTCGTCATAGACGGCCTGCACGGCGTCGGCCGCCTGCTGCGGCGTCAGCTGGCCGCCGACGACGCCGGCGATCGACGACGAGACGGCCGTCGCGATTTCCGCCGGCCAGACCCAGTCGAGGAACTTGACCGTGTTCGGGAAGGCGCTGGCGCGCAGGTCCTTGGCATAGGCGTCCTCGACGACCGGCACGCCCTTGACCGAGGTCGCGAGCGGCTGCTCGGGCTCGAGATAGAGCGTCGCAACCTCCGGCTTGGTCAGGTAGCCCATGAAGGCGACGGCAGCGTCGACCTTCTCCGGCGCGATCGTCGCCGACATGCACATGCCGTTGTCGGCGCCGCCGCCATGCTTCGGCTCGCCCGGGGTGCCTGGCATCTTCGGGAAGGCGAACACGCCCCATTCGAAGTCCTTCACGCTCTCCTGGAGCGAGGGAACTTCCCAGGTGCCGCCGTAATACATGGCGCTCTTGCCGCTGGCGAAGGCCGAGCGCATGCCGTCCTGGTCGACGGCGAGGGAGTCCTTCGAGAGGATGCCGTCATCGACCCACTGCTTCAGCAGCGCGAAGGCGGCCACGCCGTCGGGATCGTTGAACTTGGCCTTGCCGTCGAGGATCGCCGTGGTGCGGCCGATCGGGTCGCCCGAGGACTGGGCGAAGGTCTCGAAGTACCACATCGGCCACATCGGCGTGTTCGAGCCCTGGTGCAGCAGCGGAATGACGCCGGCGGCGGCAAGCTTCGGCGCCGCGGCCTTCAGGTCCTCATAGGTCGGCGGGACCGGAATGCCGAGATCGGCGAACAGCTTCTTGTTGTAGAAGATGGTCGAGGTCGACATCGTCGTGATCGGAACGGCGTAGACTTCGCCGCGCACCGTGAAGGCGCCGATCGCCGGCTGGTCGAGATTGGCGGAAAACGCCTCGATTTCCTTGGTGATCGGACGAACCAGGCCACGGCGGACATAGGCGCCGTTGGTGTAGAAGGCCGAGCAGGCGATCAGGTCCATTTCCTGATTGGCGAGGCGCGCCGTCATCAGGCGCTGCACGTCATTGGCCTGCGGGCCCTGGGCGTCCCACTCGACCGCCTTGACCTCGGGATGCTCGGCCAGGAAGCCGGCGATCACCTTGTCCTGAATGGCTTTCTGGACGTCGGGCGTCTGGCGCGGGGCCAGCTTGTTGAGCGCCGAGCCGCCGAACACCTTGAGGGTGATCCCCTCGGCGCTGGCCATCGACGGAGACATGGCAGCCAGGACGGTCATGGCGCTGGCTAGCATCAGGCGCGAAACGGTTAGCTTGCGAATGAGCATGGAAGTCCCTCCGATCAATGACGAGAACGGTCCCCTCGACCCCTCCATTCATTGATAGTCATACAATAATCAGATCGAATCCGGGCCTTTGTCAATGCACCTTGAAGGGCGCTACTCATTTTCAAAAACTGCATCGAAATCAGTCACGTAGATCAAATTTGGGGCAGGCGGGCACCTCGCTTGATCCGGTTGACATCGCGCTGCTAATATACTTACTAGCCAAATAAAGTTTGGAGCATTGAGGGCGTGATGGACCGCCGCCAGGAGGCGGACGACACCGCGTTGCCGACATGGAGGATCATATGAGTGCTGACGTTTTCTCGGATCATCGCCATGGCGAGACGCTGACGCTCGACCCGGCGCGCACGGCGGTCATCGTCGTCGACATGATCAACGAATTCTGCAAGCCGGGCGGCGCGATGGTGCTGCCGGGCTACGAGACTCTGGTGCCGCAGCAGCTCGAAGTGATCGAGGCCGCCCGCGCCGTCGGCGCCCCAGTCTTCTGGGTGCATGACGTCCACCGCGCCAACATGCGCCGCGACCGCGAATGGGTGAAGCGCACCCCGCATTGCGTCGAGGGCACCTGGGGCACGGAGATCATCGAGGATCTGGGCGCCCGCGACGACGAGATCCACATCATCAAGCGCCGCTATTCGGCCTTCTTCCAGACCGACCTCGACATGACGCTGAAGGACATGCAGATCACCCAGGTCGTGGTGTTCGGCGTGGTCACCAACATCTGCGTCCGCTCGACGGTCCACGACGCCTTCTTCATCGGCTACGACGTCGTCGTTCCGCAGGATTGCTGCGCCGCAACCGGCCCGCGCGAACAGGAGAGTTCGCTCTACGACATCGCCACCCATTTCGGTATTGTGACTAACGCAGCCGACGTGGTTGCTTCGCTGAAGGACGGCCTTGCGCTGCGTCAGGTTTAAGGCTTGTCTTAACGACAGCGCGGCAAGGGGCTACACCTTTTGATTGAAGAAACGAGCCAGGACGGCGTGGGCGGCGACGAGCCCGCCGCAGGCAAGAGCTACAGCCGGTCGGAGATCGCGGAACGGATCGCGGAAACCGGCTACGATCTCGACCACCACCCGGCCCATATCATCCGCAAGGTCCATCAGCGCGCCACGACCTGCTTCCAGCAGGTCATGGCGGGCGAGGATCTGACGCCGACCCAGTTCGCGGCGCTGGCCACCATCCTGCGCCATGGCGAGGTCTCGCAGAACCATCTCGGCCGCCTGACGGCGATGGATCCCTCGACGATCAGCCTCGTCGTGCGCAAATTGCGCAAGCTCGGGCTGGTGACGAGGGGCACGTCGAGCACCGACCAGCGGATGGTGATCATCACGCTGACGAACAAGGGCGTCGACTACACGCTCGACCGGCTCGCCAAGAGCAACGAGGCCGGCAACCGGCTGCTGGCGCCACTTTCCGCCGCCGAACAGGCCCTGCTGCTGGAACTCCTGCAGCGGATCAGCGAGGACTGACCGCCTACCGATCGACCTGCCGCAGCAGCCAGTCGCGAAAGCGCATGAAGCCTTCCCGCTGCTGGCTGCGGTGCGGATAGATCAGCGTATAGGGCTGGTCGCCGGTCAGCCGCCGCTCGGACGCCAGCACCAGGTCGCCCGCCGCCAGCGCCGTCCGCGCCACCACCTCGGGAACCAGCGCGACGCCGAGGCCGGCGACCGCCGCATGCACGACCATGTCGAAATGCTGGAAGCGGGCGCCGCGCAGGATGGTGCGGCTGTCGAGGCCGGCGTCCCGGAACCAGTCGAGCCAGAGCGTCGGCCGGGTCGATTGCTGCAACAGCGGCATGCGCGAGAGTTCCTCGTCCGGCAGCACACGCCGGCCGCCGAGCAGCGCCGGCGCCGCGAGCACCACCAGTTCCTCCGGCATCAGCACGTCGGCATGGGCGCCGCCGGGACGATGGTCGCCGCGCTGGATCGCGGCATCGAAGCCGTCCGCCTCGAAATCCACCGCCTCCAGCCGCGCCGAGATGTCGAAGGTGAGATCCGGCGCGATCGCCCGATAGGCGGCGAGCCGCGGCACCAGCCAGGTCGAGCCGAAGGTCGGCAGCACGGCGAGACGCAGCACGTCGGCATGGCCGCCGAACGCCATCACCGTCATCGCCGCCTGGCGCAACTCGTCAAGCAGGCGGTCCGATTCGCGGTTGAGCGCGCGGCCGGCGTCGGAAAGGATCAGCCGCTGCTTCACGCGCAGGAAAAGCCGAACGCCGAGCCGCTCCTCCAGCGTCCCGACCGAGCGGCTGACGGCGCTCTGGGTCAGGTTCAGCGCCTGCGCCGCGCGCGTCGTCGTGCCGAGCCGCGCGCAGGCGGAGAAGGCCTGCAGCTCGGAAATCGTCGGGATATAGCCTTCGCGCATGGATTTCCTCCCGAACTCCTATGAGCCACGCTCATCAACTTCACGGAAAGGCTTGTTATCGCGGCGCGCAGGGATTTGCTAGTTTCACGGCGATCCTTCCGGAGGCGCGCCCTGCCGCAGGCCGCGCGCCGTCCGCCAAACCGCCAGAGGTGAGAACCATGTCCGAACAGAAGCCGACCCTGAAGCCGAAGGACCAGCCCGCTCTGTCGCGCTTCGTCTGGGACGACCCGTTTCATTTCGAAGCGCAACTGACGGACGAAGAGCGGATGATCCGCGACACGGCCAAGGCCTTCGCCGCCGATCGCCTGCTGCCGCGCGTCGAAAAGGCCTATCTCGACGAACGGACCGATCCCGAGATCTTCCGCGAGATGGGCGAGACCGGCCTGCTCGGCGTCACCGTGCCGGCCGAATATGGCGGCGTCGGCGCTTCCTATGTCGCTTATGGCCTGGTGGCGCGCGAGGTCGAGCGCATCGATTCGGGCTATCGCTCGATGATGAGCGTGCAGTCGTCGCTGGTGATGTACCCGATCTACGCCTATGGCAGCGAGGCACAGCGGCAGAAGTACCTGCCGAGGCTCGCGACCGGCGAATGGATCGGCTGCTTCGGCCTGACCGAGCCCGACGCCGGCTCCGATCCGGCCGGCATGATCACGACGGCGAAGAAGACCGAGGGCGGCTATGTCCTCAACGGCGCCAAGACGTGGATCTCCAACTCGCCGATCGCCGACGTCTTCGTCGTCTGGGCGAAGTCCGAGGCGCATGACGGCGCCATCCGCGGCTTCATCCTCGAAAAGGGCATGAAGGGCCTTTCGGCGCCGAAGATCGGCGGCAAGCTTTCGCTGCGCGCC
>JAFKJZ010000396.1 GCA_017305815.1 Hyphomicrobiales bacterium | reverse complement strand
ATGCTGACCCAGCATCTACTGCGCCTCGGCCATCGCAGGATCGCTCACATCGCCGGAACCGCCGGGTTGTGGACGTCCGGACAGCGGGAGAAGGGATTTCGCGCAACTCTCCTCGCCAGCGGGATCGAGCCCGATGACGCCTTGATCGTCGACGGTCAGTACAGCGGCGACGTCGCCTATGACCAGACGATGCGGCTACTGACCCGCCCGGACCGCCCGACCGCGATCGTGGCGGCGAACAGCCTGATGGCGCTCGGCGCGCTTCAGGCGATCAACGATCTTCGCTTCAATTGTCCCGACGACATTTCGCTCGCGACGATCGACAGTGTGCCCTGGGCCAGCGTCATCTGTCCGCAGCTCACCGTCGTGGTGCAGCCGATCGCGGAAATCGCGCAGGCGGCGACGATGTTCCTGCTCGACCGTATCCATCATCGTGGCAGCGAGCCGATCAAGCCGCGCGAAAAGATCTTCGTACCGAAGTTCATCGCCGGACGCAGTTGCGCTCCCCCGAGGGGGTAAAGGTCTCGGGCCGATATCGGCCCGATATACAGCGTCAGCGGTCGTCCTTGCCGTCGAAGAGTTGCGCGAGGCTTTCGTAGGACCGCCTGGCGACATATTCCCAGTCGGCCGGCTCGTCATGTTCGACCACGACAAGCGTGGCGTTGGTCGCCCTGATCGCGGGCAGCAGCGCTAGCCAGTCGATGACGCCGTCGCCATGCGCCAGCCAGCCGTCTTCTTCGACCGTGCCGAGCGGCGCCGCGTCCTTGGCGTGGATGGCGATGATGCGGTCGGCGAAGCGCCTCAACTCGGTCTCGATGTCGCTGCCGGCCTGGAACACCCAGCCGCAATCAAGTTCGAGGCGTACAAGCGGGTCGGAATGCTCGACGAGAATGTCGATCGGCCGCGCTCCGTCGGCAAGCGGCTGGAACTCGAAGTCATGGTTGTGCCAGGCGAAGTTCAGGCCTGCGGACCAGGCGATCTCGGCCTCCTTCGAGAGTCGTTCGGCGAGCCGCTTCCATCCATCCACTCCGGTGGGGCGGCGCTCCGGCATGAGTCCGGGCCGGACGATGGTCCTGCCGCCCAGGACCTGTGCCGCCTCGATCCATGCCGGCAGGTCGTCTGCCTCGGTGGGGTCGGCGATGAAGACGCTCGGTGCGTCGAGGCCGGCGTCGTCGAGGGCGCGACGGAAGCCCCTGGGGGCGTCCTGATAGGCGCCGGGCCACAGCTCGATATGGTCGTAGCCGACACGCTTCAGGAACGGAAGCTGGCCCGTCAGCGGGAGGGCTTTCCGGGAGGTGTACAGCTGGTATGCGATTTCCACTTGCGGTCTCCGGGTCGAGAGGGGCCGGCCTGTCCGTAACGGCCGACGATGCGAGATATGCGGTGTCGCCGGTTGTCGGCGACGATCTGCGGACGGTCCGTCGGGAGGCGTGTCTGGGTGGGCGTTACCGAAACGGTATGGTAAGAACCGGGCGATTGAGCCTCGCGACTTTACCGGCTTCGGTTCGTCTTGCCTGAGGCGTGTCGCGCGCGTCGTCGGCCGTCGTGGAGCCGACCCGGATCGCGCGGAGAAAAGGCAAAAATGGCTGATTTATAGGCCAGTCAACGCCATCTTGCGGACCACCCGAGGGCGCGATCTACAGCGGCCGGCGTCGCTCATGCTCGTCGCCACATCGTCCTCCCCACGATGAAGCGCTTCAGGCCGAAAACGTATCGGCGTGGGAAAACGCTGTCAATGCCGAATCGTTTCGGTTCTGTGGTGTCGAGGGCAGACATGGAAAAACTCAGGCCGCCCGGAAGCCGGGCGGCCTGAGTTTCGATGGAGCTTCGGGATGCGTCGGTCAGCGGTGGAGGACTGCCGCATCGTCGTCGCGGCGGCTGCCGGCGTAGGCGGCGGCGACCGAGGCGATGAAGGCGCCCACGAGCATGGCGACGACGGTCAGGAGCGTGGTGGTCAGGCCGGCCTTGCGCGCCGCGTCGGCGGCCTCCTTGGCCTTGTCCTTCGCCGCCTGGATCTGGGCCAGCACGTCGGTGACGCGCTTTTCGGCGTCGGCCTGCGTCAGGCCGGTGCGGCTCGCGACCAGTTGAGCCAGATAGGCCTTGTCGCCAGCCGGGAATTCGCCGCTCGCCGCATCCTGCAGCAGGATTCGCGTCACCTCTGCGCGCATCGCGCCATTGTCGCCCTGCGCGGAAGGCGCCGAGCCCGCCTGGGCTGCCGGGCGGAACATCAGGTCGATGAAGTAGCCGCTCGGATCGCCGGCGCCGTCGGCGGAGGCCGTCGCGCCCTGCGCCGCTCCCTGGGCCGCGCCGGAAACCAGCGCCGTCGTCGACTGCACGCCCTGCGAGATCGCGGCGCCGATCGCCGAGGTCAGCAGGGCGACGACGAAGACGGTCGCGATGCACCAGGCGATGAAGCCATGGGCGGTATCGCGGAAGAAGACCTCGTCGGTATGGACACCGACCCATTTGGTGCGCAGCCGCCCCGCGAGATAGCCGGCGACGCCAGAGGCGACCCATTGCGTTACCACAAGCCAGATGATCGCCGAGATCGCCACCGTGGCGATCGACGCGCCGTGCCCGGACCAGGGGGAGACGGCGGCGAGCCCGAGGCCGGAGCCGAGTAGCGTCAGGATGATGGTGACCGCGACCGCGGCAGCCGCGCCGGCGAAGATCGCGCTCCACGAAACCGCCGAGCGGGGCGATTCGGCTGTTGAAGTCGCCGCTTCTACTTCGACAAGTGCCATTTCATCCTCCTATCGGAAGAAGATGGCGAGAAGGATGATAATCGGAATAGGAACACCGAGCAGCCAGAGCAAGATACCGCGTCCCATGACATCCTCCTTGTTGAATGGATGCGGGATAAACGGCCCGAGCGCTGTTTGGTTCCGTCTCGGCTAGATTGTTCTGGGTGCTCCCAGAGGAGCGTGTCCTGCTTTCTGGCGGTGTCGAACTTGGCCGGATTTCGCTCGCGCGCGCCGCTCCTCGCCGGCCTAGCGCAGGCGGGATTTCCATTCGCCGGCCGCGGGCCGCGGCACGCCGAGGTTTTCGCGCAGCGTCGCGCCCTCGTAGTGCTCGCGGAACAGGCCGCGCCGCTGCAGTTCCGGCACGACATGCTCGGCGAATTGTTCGAAGGCCGTCGGCACATGCGTGGGCACGACCATGAAACCGTCCGCCGCGTGGCGGTCGAACCATTCCTCCATCCGGTCGGCGATCAGTGCCGGCGTGCCGACGAGATCGCCCTCGGTGCGTGCGCCATACCATTTCCCGAGTTGCCGGACGGTGAGGTTCTCGCGCGCCGCGACCTCCAGCACCTCGCGGTAGTGGCCATAGACGCCCTTGACGTCGAGCGGCGGCAGCGGCTCGTCGAGGTCGAACTGCGAGAGGTCGACGTCGATGTGATAGGAGAGGCGGGCGAGGCCGGCTTCCGCCGGCACCAACTCCTCGAATTCCCGCTTCCGCGCCTCGGCCTCTTCCTCGCTCCGGCCGACGATCGGCGTCACCGCCGGCATGATCTTGATGTGGTCGGGATCGCGACCATGTTTCGCCGCCAGCGACTTCACGTCGGCATAGAAGGCGATGGCGGAATCGATCGAGGCATGGCTGCAGAAGATCACGTCGGCCCAGCGGGCCGCGAAGTCGCGGCCGTCCGGCGACGAGCCGGCCTGGATGATGACGGGATAGCCCTGCGGCGCGCGCGGCAGGCTGAGCGGGCCCTGGACCTGGAAATGCCGGCCCTGGTGATCGATCGAGGCGACCTTGCCCGGATCGGCGAAGTCGCCGCTCGCCTTGTCTAGCTTGAGCGCGCCATCCTGCCAGCTGTCCCAGAGCCTGGCCGTGACCTCGAGGAACTCGTCGGCGCGCTGGTAGCGCTCGGTTCGGCCGGGCAGCTTCTCGTTGCCGAAATTGAGCGCTTCCGCGTCCTGGAACGAGGTGACGACATTCCAGCCGGCGCGGCCGTCGGTCAGGTGGTCGAGCGAGGAGAAGGTGCGCGCCGCGTTGAAGGGCTGCTGATAGCCGGTCGAGAGCGTCGCGCCGACGCCGAGGTGCTTTGTGACCGCGGCGATCTGCGCGATGACCGGGATCGGGTCCAGCCTCGGCGTGCCGACGCCGTAATGCACGTGGTTCTCGATGCTGTTGCCGAAGCTTCTCGGGATGCCGAGGCTGTCGGCGAAGAAGACGAAGTCGAACCGCGCCGCTTCGAGGATGCGGCCGACCTTCTGGTAGAAGGCCGGCGAGAACCAGCCGGATTCCGCGTCCGGATGGCGCCACGAGCCGACGCCGCCTGGGCCGGCGTTCATGAAGGCGGCGAGATGGATCTGTCCGGGGCGGGTGCGGGGCATGATGGTTCCGATGGTGGTGGCCGAGGCCGTTAGGGATGCGCCGGCTGCGGTGCGGCATCGCCGGCCGGCAGCGGCACGCCGAGATGGCGTAGCAACCGGGCTTCGAGCGGGGCGAGATGGCCGTCCTCCGGGCTGCGCGGCCCGCGGCCCGGAATGGTGACGGTCTCGGAGATCCGGCCGCCGTCGAGCACGATGACGCGGTCGGCGAGCCGCACCGCTTCGGCGACGTCATGCGTGACCATGACGACGGTCCAGCCATGCTTCCGCCACAGCGTGCCGACCAGGTTCTGCATTTCGAGCTTCGTCAGCGCGTCGAGCGCGCCGAAAGGCTCGTCGAGCAGCAGCACCTCGGGCTGGCGGACGAGCGCGCGCGCCAGCGAGACGCGCTGGGCCTGGCCGCCGGAAAGCGTCAGCGGCCAGGCGTTGGCCTTGCCGGCGAGGCCGACCTCGGCGAGCGCGTCGGTGACGATGCGCGCCTGGTCCTTCGCCGGCAGTCCGAAGCCGACATTTTCCGATACCTTCAGCCACGGCATCAGCCGCGCCTCCTGGACGGCGACGGCGAGCCGGTCGGTCGATTGCAGCCGGCCGGAGGTGGCCTGCTCCAGTCCGGCGATGATGCGCAGCAGGGTCGATTTGCCCGAGCCGGAGCGGCCGACGATGGCGATGAACTCGCCCGCCGGGATGACGAGGTCGACGCGATCGAGAACGGGCGCATCGCCGAAGGACTTCGCGATGCGCTCAAGCCTGATTTCGGGCACGGGCTGGGGCTTTCGATGGCTGGCGACTATTTCGACAAGTCGACGACGTAGCCGGCGATGTCGGGCGCCTTCTCGATGAAGCCGAACTCGACATATTGCGCGCCGAGGCGGTTCAGGTCGGCGACGGCGGCGGCGTCGAGCGGCAGGATCTTCGGCGTGTCGAAGCCGGCGACGACCTTGGCGAGGCCTTCCGAGGCGCCGAATTCGCGATAGGCGTCGGGGATCAGGGCCGGGTTGGCCTGGGCGCGGGCCGCCTCCTGGACGAGGCCGTCATAGACCGCCTTCAGCGCCTCGCGATGCTTCTCGGCGAATTCGCGGCTGACGATATGGATCGACCAGTTGGCGGTCGGCAGCTGGTCGGCGGTGACCAGCACCTTGGCGCCTTCGGTGGCGATGGCGTTGGCGAGGTTCTGGTCATAGCTCGCGATCGCCGCGACCTGGCCGCTGGCGAAGGCGGAGGCAAAGCTCGTCGTGTCCAGCGTCACCTTCTCGACCTTCGAGACGTCGAGGCCAGCCTCCTTGAAGGCGAGGTTCAGGATGTAGTCGCCGGTCGCGCCTTCGCCGTCGATGCCGACCTTCTTGCCGTAGAGGTCCTTGAGCGAGGTCACGCCGGAGCCGGGCGCCGCGACGATGCCCTGGCTGTTGCCGGAATATTTCTCCAGCGCGAAGGCGACCCAGTCGCTCTTCTGGGCCGAGAGATTGACGAAATAGCCGGTGCCGGTCGACGAGGCGTCGGCGCTGCCGGAGGTGACGGTGTTGTAGGCCGAGAACGGGTCGAGCGGGCCGATGAACTCGACCTTGGCGCCGACCTTGGCGAGTTCCTTTTCGAGGATGCCGGTGGTGCGGACGGTGGTCAGGTAGTTGGCGGTCGGCAGATAGGCCGCGCGGAAGGTCACCGC
>JAFKJZ010000395.1 GCA_017305815.1 Hyphomicrobiales bacterium | reverse complement strand
CCGTCGATCAGGCCGGCAAGGCCGGGCTGGACCACCTGCATGACGAACATGCGCCGCCGCGTCGCGTCCTCCTCGCTCCGCACGCTCTCGCGCAGGTGCTCGGCCTCGAGTTCCTCGACCTTGCGCTCGTGCTGCGCCTCCATGGCGGCGAGGTCGCCGAGCAGCTTTCGCACATCCGGGTCGGTCGCCCGCTCGGCCGCCTTCAGATACAGGCGCTGCGCCTCGAGCTCCATCGTCGCGGCGTCGAGCCGGAAGCCGTCGACCGAGATGTTGCGCATCGACCAGACCGGCGCATGCCGGACGAAGCCGCGCACGTCGTCGCGCCGGACGAGTGGGATATGATCACCGAACTTTTCCTTGAAGAGATCGATCAGCAGGCGCCGGTGCCCGTCCTCCTCGACCGCCATGGCGTCGAAGACCCTGGCCGAACCGGGAAAGTCGGGCGCAAGCCGCTCCGCCATGTCGCGATAGCGCCGGGCATCCTCTTCCTCGGCGCCGATCGCCAGCGCCATGACCTCGCGCACCGAGAGGTCCTTGAACGAGCGCTTGCCGAATGAAAACACGGGAGTAGTCCTTGCAGATTAGAATTTTTCCAATCTGGTATCAGCTGCGCCATCCCTTCACAAGCGCGACACCTTGCCAACGAGGTTGCCGGATGGGGATCGGCGAAGCGGCGGCGCCGCCCAAAGAAAATGGCCGGGATTCGGGTCCCGGCCATCGGATCGAAAGGTCCTGAGTGCGGTGGTCAGATCGAGACCGCGATCGCCCGCTTCTCCTTCACCGACTGCAGCGCGGCGTCGGCGAGCACCAGCGCCTTCCAGCCGTCCTCGCCGGAAGGTGTCGCCGGCGTCATGAAGAAGTTCAGCAGCGGCTCGCGGCGATAGCCATCGCGATTGGCGATCTCGACATTGGTGGCGCGCAGATTGTCGGCGCTGACCAGCCCCTTCGAGCCATGCACCTCGATGCGCTGGTCATAGCCATAGCTGGCGCGGCGCGAATTCGAGATCTGGGCGATGCGGCCGGATTTCGTCGTCAGCACGACGGAAGCGCTGTCGAAATCGCCGAGCTTGCCGATCTCCGGATCGACCAGCACCGACGCCGAGGCGAAGACGCTGACCGGCTCCTCGCCGAGCAGGAAGCGCGCCATGTCGAAATCATGGATGGTCATGTCGCGGAACAGCCCGCCCGAACGGCGGATATAGTCGGCCGGCGGCGGGCCGGGATCGCGCGAGGTGATCGACACCATCTCGACCTTGCCGATGGCGCCGACGTCGATCTGCCGGCGCACCTCGATGAAGTTCGGATCGAAGCGGCGATTGAAGCCGACCATCAGCAGCGCCTTCTCCGCCGCGACGACGGCGAGGCATTCCTTGACGCGGGCGACGTCGAGATCGACCGGCTTCTCGCAGAAGATCGCCTTTCCGGCGCGCGCCGCCTGCTCGATCATGCTGGCGTGCAGGTCGGTCGGCGTCGTGATCAGGACGGCGTCGATGTCGCCGGCGTCCATGATCGCGTCGGCCTCGCGCACTTCCGCGCCGGTCGCGGCGGCGAGCGCCTTGGCGGCCTCGGGGAAGGCGTCGGCGACGGCGACGAGCGTCGCGCCCGCATTCGCCGCGATCGCGCCGGCATGTACCTTGCCGATCCGGCCCGCTCCGAGAAGTCCCAGTCTCACGGTCATTCCAATTTCCTCAATCTGGTTCGGCGCCCGCAGGGCTCGCCGGTCTGGAGCTCAATCGATGTCGACCCAGCCGCGCGTCTCGTGCGAGCGGGCCATGGCATGGACGGTGCGTTCGATCCGCAATCCCGTTGCAAACTCGATCAGATGGGCCGGCTCGCCGGCGATCCGCCGCATCAGTTCGCGCGCCTCGATCACCTTCAGGTCATTGAAGCCGAGGCCATGGCCCGGCGCCGGGATGAAGCGGTCATAGGGTGGATGCACCGTCCCGGTCAGGATGGTGCGGAAGCCCTGCTCGGCCGCCGGTCCGCGCGCCTGGAACAGCTGCAGCTCGTTCATCCGCTCCTGGTCGTAGAGCAGCGAGCCCTCGGAGCCGAAGATCTGGATGGCGATCCGGCCCTTGCGGCCCCAGGCCGAGCGATTGACCAGCAGGCTGCCGGACGCGCCGCTTTGAAGGCGGAACAGGATGTTGGCACCGCGCGGCTCCCGCCCGAGGGCAATGGTCGCTCGGCATAGGGCTTCGGCATGTCGACCACGGCGCTCGCCAGCGGCCCGACCAGAACGGTGAGCAGCGACAGCGGATGCACGGCGAAATCGTCGAGCGCGCCATAGCCCGATGCCGCCTCGCTCTTCCAGCCGAACGGCGCCGCCGCGTCGGCCATGAAATCCTCGTCCATCTCGACGCGGACATGGTTGACCGTGCCGATCGCCCCGTCCGCGATCAGCCGGCGCATGTGCCGCGTGGCGGGGTTCTGGATGTAGTTGTAGCCGAGCGCCGCCACCTTGCCGGATGCTTCGGCCGCCTCAAGCATCGCCGTCGCGTCGGCGAGCGACGTCGCCATCGGCTTCTCGCACCAGACATGCTTGCCGGCCGTGAGCGCGGCGATCGCCATCTCGGCGTGGAACTGGTTCGGCGTCGTGATCGAGACGAGGTCGACCTCGGGATCCTCGACCACCCGGCGCCAGTCGCCCGAGGCGCGGGCGAAGCCCAGCTCCGCCGCCTTGCTTCTGGCCAGCGCCTCGTTCGCCTCGCCAAGATGCACCAGCCTTGGCCGTGCCACGTCGCCGAAGGTCGGCGCGACGGCGTTCCAGGCGAGCGCATGGCACTTGCCCATGTATCCAGTACCGATCAGCCCGATGCCGAGAGATTTCATGCCCAATATCCCGATTCTTCCTGCTCTCAGACCGTGCCGCCGAGTTCGGCGGAAAGATCGGCGAGTTCCTTGCCGCCGGCCATGAGATTCTGCAGTTCATCCGCCGTGATCTGGCCGCGCGCCGCCGTGCCCAATGTCCGCCCGCGGTTCAGCACGGTGAAGCGGTCGCCGACCGCGAGCGCATGGCGGACATTGTGGGTGATGAAGACGACGCCGAGCCCGCGCTTGCGCACCATGTCGATATATTTGAGCACCATCGACGTCTGCCGGACGCCGAGCGCCGAGGTGGGCTCGTCGAGGATCAGTACCTTGGCGCCGAAATAGACGGCGCGCGAGATCGCCACGCATTGGCGCTCGCCGCCCGAAAGCGTGCCGACCGCCTGACCGGGATCGCGCACGTCGATGCCGATCCGCTGCATTTCCTCGCGCGTGACGCGGTCGCAGAAGCCCATGTCCATGAAGCGGAACGGCCAGATGCCCTTGACCGGCTCGCGACCCATGAAGAAGTTCCGCGTCACCGACATCAGCGGGATCATGGCGAGGTCCTGGTAGACCGTGGCGATGCCGGCATCGAGCGCCTGGCGCGGGCTGGTGAAATGCACCGGCTGGCCGTTCAGGAGCATCTCGCCCCGGGTCAGCCTGTGCACGCCCGCCATCGTCTTGATGAAGGTGGACTTGCCAGCGCCATTGTCGCCGAGCAGACAATGCACCTCGCCGGCATGGATCGAGATCGACACGCCGGCGAGCGCCACCACGGAGCCGAAATGCTTCTCGATATCGCGCATTTCCAGGATCGGCGTCGTCATCAGCGCTCTCCCGTCACGCGCTTGCGGATGATGTTGTTGAAGAACACGGCCATCAGCAGCATGCCGCCGAGGAAGACGAGGTACCAATCCTGGTCGATGGCGGTGTAGGTGAGGCCGATCAGCACCATGCCGAAGATGACGGCGCCGACCGCCGCGCCCACGACCGAGCCATAGCCGCCCGTCAGCAGGCAGCCGCCGATCACCGCGGCGATGATCGCCTCGAACTCCTTCTGGAAGCCACGCCGGGCATCCGTCGAGCCGGCATCGAGCACCGTCAGCACGGCCACCAGCGCCGCGCAGCAGGCCGTGAGGACGAAGAGGGACGTCTTCACCCGCCGGGTCGGGACGCCAGAATTGCGCGCGGCATTGGGATCGCCACCGGCGGCGAAGATCCAGTTGCCATAGCGCGTGCGGGCCAGGACGATGGCGCAGACGACGGCGAGCCCGACGAACCAGACGATCTCGACCGGGACGCCGGTCACCTTGGGCTGGCCGTTCGGGAACTTGGCGATCCAGTCATGCGCGGCGAGCCAGGCGAACAGGCCCTCGAACGCGTCGCCGGCGAAGAGCTTGTAGATGAAGGCGTCGAGCGAGGTCCGCGTCGCCGCCTCGCGCACGCCGCGCAATTGCGTCGCGCCGCCGGTCGCCCATTTGAGCCCGACCAGCGAAAGACCCCGGAGTACGAACAGGAAGGCGAGCGTGACGATGAAACTCGGCAGGCCGGTGTGGATGACGAGCTGGCCGTTGATGAAGCCGATCGCGGCGGCGCAGATAAAGGCGATCAGGATCGCCACCGGAAGCGGCAGGCCGAAGGTGACGAGGCAGGCGGCGAAGATCAGGCCGGCGAAGGCGACCATCGAACCGACTGAAAGGTCGAACTCGCCGCCGACCATCAGCAGCGAGGCACCGATCGCCAGGATGCCGAGCTGGGCCGCCGGCGCCATGAAGTTCATGATCCCGGACAGCTCGAACATCACCGGATTGGCGATCGCGATGAAGAAGCTCGTCACGATGACGAGGCCGAGTATGGCCCCGAGTTCGGGCCGGCGCAGCAGGCGCGTCAGCGCCGACGCATGCTTGAGCCGTTCATCGGCCGCCTTGGCGGCCAGCGCCGCCGGGCTATTCGGCTCGGTCATGGCGGCGTCCTCCCTGCTTCGCCATCCTGTCCCGCCGGCTGCCAGCGCCGAAGAGACGAGCCGATGCATCCACGACGGCAGTACCTGGAAGCGGGCGCACCGCGAAGGTGCCGGGCGCCGTCATCGCGGCGGCGCTGACCTGATTGCTGCGCATTTCGTCTTTCCGACTTGGGTATTCGGCGGAGGCCGCGGATCTTTCGTGGGATCGACGCGCCTCGGCGGAGGAATCGGGAAAACGGGCGCGCGCGGGAGGGGGTGCGCGCGCCCGGGATGGCCTCAGCGAATGCCCTTGGCCGACAGTTCCACCACCTTGGCGGCCGAGTCCTTGGTCACGAGATTGGGACCCGACGGCACGTCGCCGCCCGGCATCAGGCCGTACTTGCTGTGCAGCGCCAGGAAGGCGACGGGCAGATAGCCCTGCAGGAACTGCTGCTGGTCGATGGCGAAGGCCGCCTTGCCGTCGGCGACGGCCTGCAGGAAGCCTGCCGAAAGATCGAAGGTGGCGACATTGACCTTGCCGTCCATGCCGGATTCCGAAACGGCGGCGACGGCCGGTTCGCCGGCGAGCGATGCATTCAGGGTCAGGATGGCATCGATCGCCGGGTCCGAGGCAAGCGCCGCCTTGACCTTGGCCTTGACGTCGGCCGGATCGTTGGACGTCGGCAGCACGGTCACGGCGCCGAAGCCGTCGGTGAAGCCCTTGCAGCGCAGGTCGAGCGAGACGTTGCCCACTTCCTGGTTGACGCAGAGCCCCTTCTTGGCGCCCATCGTCTTCAGCTTCTCGCCGGCGGCCTTGCCGGCGTCATATTCGCTCTGGCCGACATGCAGCAGCGCGCCGAGCTTCTTCGAGACGTCGGAGCCGGAGTTCATCGAGATGACGGGGATGCCGGCGGCAACCGCCTTCTGGATCGACGGCCCGAGCGCATCGGCATCCGGGATCGAGACGACGAGGCCTTCCGGCTTCTGGTTGACGGCGGCATCGATCAGTTGCGCCATCGCGACCATGTCGAAGGTCTCCGGCGCGCGGTAGTCGACCTTGACGCCCAGATCCTTGCCGGCCTCGGCGACGCCGTTCTTGACCACCGACCAGAACGGATCCGAGGCCTGGCCGTGGGTGACGACGATGATGTCGGCATGGGCAGCGAGCGTGGAGACGGCAAGCGCCGTCGCGGCGAGCATTGCCTTGAATTTCAGCTTCATGACATTCCTCCCGAGAATGAAAAAGGGCGGGAATCCGGCGTCTTTTTTTGGCTCTGATTTCCCTCGCATCGAGAATTTCGGAACAAAACAGCTCCGCATGTCGATGTCGGAACATTCATTCCATAGAGGTTGACACCCGTCAAGAGTTGATTTTCGGCGAGAAGTGGGAGAAAGCTGCGGAAAATGCGCTGGAAAGGCCCGCGATGACGACGCCCGACGACCCCGATGCCTTGCCGCCCCGCGACTTCTGGAACCTGCGCAACCTGATGGTGAGCCGCAAGGACACGCTGCCGAAGCGCCTCGCCCAGGTCGCGATCTATGCCGTCGCCAATCCCGACGACGTCGCCTTCGGCACGGCGGCCAGCATCGCCGAGAAGGCGGAAGTGCAGCCGTCGACGCTGGTGCGCTTCGCCCAGGCCTTCGGCTATCAAGGCTTTTCCGACCTGCAGGCGGTATTCCAGGACCGGCTGCGCGACCGCACGTCGAACTATTCCGAGCGACTTTCCTCGCTGCGCTCGCATGTCGCCGGCGACAGCAAATCGGCGACACTCTTCTCAGGCTTCTGCAAGGCAGCGGAACGCTCCGTCGGCTCGCTGCGGGAGCGCGTCCAGGTCGAGCAGATCGACGAGGCGGCGGCGCTGCTCGCCAAGGCCGAGACGATCTACCTGATCGGCCAGCGCCGCTCCTTCCCGGTCACCTCCTATATGAGCTACGCCTTCGGCAAGCTCGGCGTGAAATCCGTGCTGGTCGGCTCGGCGCAGGGCAACGACCCGGAAACCCTCTCCTTTGCCACCCCGCGCGACGCGGCGATCGCCATCTCCTTCACCCCCTATGCCTCGGCGACGCTCGCCTATGCGCGCCAGATCAACGAGGCGGGCACGCCGCTCGTCGTCATCACCGACAGCCCGTTCAGCCCGCTGATTCCCAAGCTCGGCGTCTGGTTCGAAGTGGTCGAAGCCGACTTCGAGGGTTTCCGCTCGCTCTCCGCCTCGATGGCGCTCGCCATGACGCTGACCGTCGCCGTCGCAGAGGCGCGGCGCGGTGGATGATCCGCTTATTCCATATTGACGAAATCGCAGAATTTTTGTTTCACTCTCCGCGACAGTGAAGGGGGCGCCAGGCCGCCGTTCCGGTAACGGTACGGCAACCCCTCGTTAACCGAGACGGAGAATGCGATGACCGAGGCTCCCGGAGCCGGCAGGGCGGCCCGACCGCTCGATGTGATCACCATCGGGAGATCATCGGTCGATCTCTACGGCCAGCAGATCTTTTCCCGCCTCGAGGACATCACCTCCTTCGCCAAGTCGGTCGGCGGCTGCCCGTCCAATATCGCGATCGGCACGGCGCGGCTCGGCTTGAAGTCGGCCGTCATCACCCGCGTCGGCGACGAGCAGATGGGCCGTTTCATTCGCGAACAGATGGCGCGCGAGGGCGTCGCCACCGACGGCATCGCCACCGACCCCGACCGCCTGACGGCCCTGGTGCTGCTCGCCGTCGAGGACGAGGGCGTCTCGCCGATGATCTTCTACCGCACCGACTGCGCCGACATGGCGCTGTCGGAGGCGGATATCGACGAGGCCTTCATCGCCTCGGCCGAGGCGATCGTCGTCACCGGCACGCATTTCTCGCGGGAGAACAGCGACGCGGCGCAGCGCAAGGCGATCCGGATCGCCAAGGCGAATGGCGGCAAGGTCGTGTTCGACATCGACTACCGCCCCAATCTCTGGGGCCTCGCCGGCCATGGCGACGGCTTCGCCCGCTATGTGAAATCCGACCGCGTCTCCGAGCAGCTGAAGTCGATCCTGCCCGATTGCGACCTGATCGTCGGCACGGAAGAAGAAATCCGCATCGCGTCGGGCGCCGACGACGTGCTCGGCGCACTGAAGACGATCCGGGCGCTGTCGAAGGCGACCATCGTGCTGAAGCGCGGCGCCATGGGCTGCATCGTCTATGAAGGCGACATCCCCGACGACCTCGAGCAGGGCATCGTCGGCAAAGGTTTTCCCATCGAGGTCTACAACGTGCTCGGCGCCGGCGACGCCTTCATGTCCGGCTTCCTGCGCGGCTGGCTGAAGGGAGAGACACTGGAGACCGCCGCCACCTGGGCCAATGCCTGCGGCGCCTTCGCCGTGTCGCGGCTGCTCTGCTCGCCGGAATATCCGACCTGGACCGAGCTTTCGTATTTCCTCGCCCATGGCA
>JAFKJZ010000394.1 GCA_017305815.1 Hyphomicrobiales bacterium | reverse complement strand
CCGTCTACGGCATCCAGTTCCATTTCGAGGCCGATACGGCCCTGGTGCGCGACTGGAGCGACGCCTTCGGCGACGTCGCCGCCTCGATCGATCCCGATTGGCCGGAGCGCCACGCGCGCGAGGAGGGGCCGCTCGGCAGCCGCGCCGACGCGGCCGGCCGGGCGATCGCCCGCGCCTGGATTGCGACGATCCGATGAACGGATTCGTCAATCGCGGACCGAACGGCTAAAGCTGGTGCCACCGCGGCCGAGGGGGCTGGCGGCCTTTCTGACCTCAACGAACGCTGGAACCTCACCATGCGCTTTTGGAAGACCATTGCCTTCGCCGCTGCCGCCGCGCTTGCGCTGGGGGCTTCGGCGGCCCGGGCCGCCGATCTGCCCGATCTCAAGGGCCGCACCATCGTCGCCGTCACCGAAAATGCCTACACGCCGCTGAACTTCGTCGATCCGAAGTCGGGGCAGGGCATCGGCTGGGAATACGATGCCTTCAACGAGATCGCGAAGCGCCTGAACGCCAAGGTCGACTGGAAGCTGGCGAGCTGGGATACGATGATCCAGGCCGTGCGCGATGGTCAGTTCGATGTCGGCATGGACGGCATCACCATCAATGACGAGCGCAGGAAGCAGGTCGACTTCTCCGATCCCTACATGATCTCGCAGCAGCTCATGCTGGTCCGCGCCGACGAGAACCGCTTCACCGACGCCGCCAGCTTCAAGCCGAACGACAAGCTTCTGGTCGGCGCCCAGGCCGGCACGACGAATTTCTACGTTGCGGTCTACAACGTGCTCGACGGCGACGAGAAGAACCCGCGGATCAAGCTCTTTGAAACGTTCGGCGCCTCGGTGCAGGCGCTGAAGACCGGCGACGTCGACACCGTGCTGATGGATAAGACTTCGGCCGACGGCTACATCGGCGCCTCGCCGGGCTCGTTCAAGGTGGTCGGCGAGCCGCTCGGCACCGAGGAATTCGGCTTCATCCTGAAGCCCGGCTCGGACCTGACCGCGTCGATCAACGCCGCCATCGCCTCGATGAAGGCGGACGGCACCTTCGACAAGCTGAACCAGAAGTGGTTCTACGAGTACCGGGCCGGCCAGTAGGGATCGGCCCCGGCTGTCATCCTGCAGGATGGACTGGCTCTTCTTTCCCTCTCCCGCGGGAGAGGGAAACGCAGCTTGAGTTTTTCATGCCGTCACCTCCGAAAATGCCGCGTCGCGAAATTCCGTATTGGCTGCTCGCCATCGGCCTGCTCGGCGTACTGTTCCTCTGGCTGATCTCCGCGAATGGCGACTATGCGACCATCTTCGCGGCGGTGCGGCAGGGCGTGTTCGTCACGCTCTGGGTGACGTTCATCGCCTTTGCGCTGGCGATGGCGCTCGGCTTGCTGATCGCGCTGGCGCGCACGTCCCGCCATCGCATCCTGCGCGAGATCGCGACCTTCTATGTCGAGATCGTGCGCGGCATCCCCATGCTGGTGCTGTTGTTCTACATGGCGTTCGTCGGCGCGCCGCAGCTCGTCGCGTTCTGGAACTGGGTGCTGGCGACGCCGATCGAGCAGGGATGGCTGCCGGGCCTGGGCGTGCGCGATTTCGGCATGACGGCGCGGGCGATCGCGGCGCTGACGATCGGCTATTCGGCCTTTCTGGCCGAGATTTTTCGCGCCGGCATCGAGGCTGTTCCCAAGGGGCAGACGGAGGCGGCAGCCTCGCTCGGCCTGTCGCGCATGAAGACCTTTCGCCTCGTCGTGCTGCCGCAGGCGACCCGCACCGTCCTGCCGCCGATCGGCAACGACTTCGTCTCGATGATCAAGGATTCGGCGCTGGTCTCGGCGCTCGGCGTGCAGGACCTGACCCAGCTCGGCAAGGTCTACTCGTCCTCGACCTTCCTGTTCTTCGAAACCTACAACGTTGTCGCGTTCCTGTACCTCGTCATGACCATCAGCCTGTCGCTGCTGGTCCGCGCCCTAGAGCGCCGCATGGCGAGGAGCGACGCGCGCTAGGGTCAGTCGGGCAGGAAGTCTTCGTCGCGGAGTTGGTCGAGCGTCCATGGACATTCGGTCGGGAAGCTCTCACGCGGCAAGCCTGTCTCGGTCGCTGCTTCGCGAACGGATCGACGATACACGGTCTCGACGATGGACTTGGCTTGCGCTGCCAGAGTGCGGCTCTCACGCTCTCGTGCGTCGATGTTGTCGCGTTCGCGCCCGATTGTGATCTCCCAGGAACTGGAGCGCTTCTGGGGCTGGTACTTCCATTTGAGGAGGTGGGCGAGGAGGAGGCGATAGGCGGATTCGAGCGCATGCAGCTTTTCGCTTCCCATGTCCTCGAGTTCCTCGATCAGGTTGGGGAGGTCCACTTCCTGGATCCGCTTCTGGCGCAGCAGTTCGATTTGCTCGTAGAGCCAGAGGTAGACGTCGTCCTCGTAGTCGGTCGGCGTCTCGTAGAGCGGCTTTTCCTTGGCGAGGCCCATGGGGTTCTCCAAACCAAAGCTGGATTTCTCCGTTCACTATGCCACGAACGGAAGCGAGCGACGAGTTCAGCTTTGGGGAGCTTGAGGGGCGGCGGCAGGCCTGGTCTTCACCTCTCATGCAGGAAAGGCGAACGGCAGCGCGGTCGTCCTCTCCGGTCGGAAAGAAGGGGCTATCCCTTGCGCACCGGCCGCTTCGCCGTGGCGCGTTCCTCGAACTGCATCAGCCGCAGCGTGCCGATCTCGGCGCGGGCGCCGGCTTCGGCGGCGTCCCGCATCGAGGCCGAGACATAGGCGATGTGATCGATCGCAGCCTTGCGGGCGGCCTCGGGATCGCCGGCGAAGATTGCGTCGCGCAGCGCCTTGTGCTGGGCGAGCAACTGGTCGCGCGAACCGGTCTGGCCGTAGAGGCGGCTGCGGTTGTAGAAGACGCCGTCGGCGAGCAGCCGGTAGCAGGCCCGCAGCACGTGGATGATGACGATGTTGTGCGTCGCCTCGCCGATCGCCTGGTGGAACTCGACGTCGAGCGCCGCCTCGCGCCGGAAATCCGCCTTGTCGTGCTCCGCCTCCATCGCCTCGATGATGCGGGCGAGGATGGTGCGGTCGGCCTCGGTGGCGCGCTCCGCCGCCATTGCCGCCGCCGTCGCCTCGATCTCGCGCCGGAATTCCAGATAGTCGCCGCCCGCCTTGGGGGATTGCGCGATCAGGTCGACGATCGGCGCGGCGAAGATCGCGCCCTCGATCGCCGCCACATAAGTGCCGCCGCCGGGCCGGCTTTCGACCAGCCCGCGCGCTTCCAGCGCCTTCAGCGCGTCGCGCAGGATCGGCCGCGACACGTCGAGCGTCGCCGACAGGTCACGCTCGCCCGGCAGCTTGTCGCCGGGATGCAGCACGCCCTCCAGCACCAGCATCTCGATCTGTCGCGCCACCTCGTCGGCGGTCGCGCGGGAAGGAATCGGTTGAAAGACCATGCGGAAGAGCCTATCAGCGGAAATCAGGAAGTGGTCAAGAAATTGATCCAGTTGGCGGGCGCGGCCCGCATTTCAAGATTTCAGAACCAATTGGAGCGGCGCCATGGGCGGCTTGAAGGACGCAACGAGCATTGCAGACCTGAGACTTTTGGCGAAGCGCCGCGTGCCGCGCGCCTTCTTCGACTATGCCGATCGCGGCTCCTACAATGAGGAAACGATCGACGCCAACTCGGCCGACTTCAAGGAACTGAAGCTGCGCCAGCGCGTCATGGTCGACGTCTCGAACCGCTCGACCGAGGCGACGCTGCTCGGCGAGAAGTTCGCCTATCCCTTCGCCTTCGCGCCCACCGGCCTCACCGGCATGCAGCATGCCGACGGCGAGATCCTCGCCGCCAAGGCCTGCGAGAAGGCCAACATCCCGTTCGCGCTCTCGACCATGTCGATCTGCTCGATCGAGGACGTCGCCGCCGCCACCTCGCGCCCGTTCTGGTTCCAGCTCTACGTGATGAAGAACCGCAACTTCGCGAAGCAACTGGTCGAGCGCGCCATCGCCGCCAAGTGCTCGGCGCTGATCCTGACGCTCGACCTGCAGGTGCAGGGCCAGCGTCACCGCGACATCAAGAACGGCATGACCGTGCCGCCGCAGATCAAGCTGCACAACGTGCTCGACATGGCAACCAAGCTTCCCTGGGCCTTCGAGGTGCTCGGCAGCAAGCACAAGACCTTCGGCAACCTGACCGGCGTCGAGGGCATGAGCGGCGTCAAGTCGCTCGGCCAGTGGATCTCGGGCCAGTTCGACCCGGCGCTGAACTGGGACGACGTCGCCTGGATCCGTTCGATCTGGCCCGGCAAGCTCATCCTGAAGGGCGTGCTCGACGTCGGCGACGCGCAGAAGGCCGTCAACACCGGCGCCGACGCCATCGTCGTCTCCAACCATGGCGGTCGTCAGCTCGACGGCGCGCCGTCGGCGATCTCGCGCCTGCCGCGCATCGTCGACGCCGTCGGCAAGCAGACCGAGATCCTGTTCGACAGCGGCATCCGCTCGGGCCAGGACGTGCTGCGCGCGCTGGCGCTCGGCGCCAAGGGCTGCATGATGGGCAAGGCCTTCCTGTTCGGCCTCGGCGCCGGCGGCGAGGCGGGCGTCTCCAAGGTGATCCAGATCGTCGGCAAGGAGCTCGACGTCTCGATGGCTCTGACAGGTCGTCGCACCCTGGCCGAGATCGACGAAACCGTCATCGACCGGGGTTGAGCCCGGCCCGCCGCCCGCCTACTGCTTGAGTGGGCGGCGCTGGCGGGAGAGGGCGATGCGCGAAGGGCCGAGACGTTTCGAGGATCACCCGCTGCGCGGCGCCGTGCTGCATGAAATTCATGCGCGGCCCTTCCTCATGATGGAAGCGCCGCGCATCGTCCTGAGCTTCGCCTTCATGACGGACGCGGCCCAGTCCGCGGCGGCGCGGGGCAGCCTGGCGGCGCTCTGCGCCCGTAACGGCCTGCCGCAGCCGGCCGCCGATGCGCGCCATCATGTCGTGGATCTCGCCGGCGGCACGCTGCGCTGGGAGAGCCACGCCGAATTCACCACCTATAGCTGGGACGTGCGCGGCAGCGCCGGCGCATTGCCGGCGGATACGCCGTTCGGCGAGGCGTTCGAGCCGCCGGGGCCGCTGATGGTCGCCGTCCGGCTCGACCTCGTGTCCGACGATCGGCCCGTCGCCGACATCCTCGCCTCCTACGATCCGGGTTCGCTGGCGGTTTCCGAGGTGGCCGGCGGGCGCGGCGTGATCGCCAGCGATTTCCGCGAGGATGGCGACGGCTATACGCGGCTGCTGGTCATCGATCGCGGGTTCGAGCCGCAGGAGGCCGGGCCGGTGGTGCAGCGCCTGCTCGAACTCGAGACCTACCGGACGCTGGCGCTCCTGGGCCTGCCGGAGGCGCAGCGCCTGCAGCCGGAGATCCGCCGGATCGAGACCCAGCTGGTGGCGAACACCGCCCGCTTCCGTTCGAGCGAGGGGTTCGAGGCCAATCGGCGGCTGCTCGACGACCTGACGGCGCTCGCCGGCGAACTGGAGGCGGGCGCCGCCGAGAGCGCCTTCCGCTTCGGCGCCAGCCGCGCCTATTCCGAAATCACCCATCTCAGGCTGAACGCCATGAGCGAGCGGCCGACGCCGGGCTATTCGAGCTTCACCGCCTATCTCGCCCGCCGCATGGCGCCGGCGATGCGCACCTGCCAGACGGTCGAGAGCCGCCAGCAGGACCTGTCGCGAAAGCTCGCCCGCGCGGCGGCGCTGCTGCGGGCGCGCGTCGATGTCGAGCTGTCGCAGCAGAACCGGGCGCTGCTCGACAGCATGAACCGCCGGGCGCGCCTGCAGCTACGCCTGCAGCAGACGGTCGAAGGGCTCTCCGTCGCGGCGATCAGCTACTACATCGTCGGCCTGATCGGCTATCTGGCCAAGGGTTCGCCGATGGTCGGCTTCGAGCTCGATCCGACGCATGTCACCGCCTTCGCGGTCATCCCGGTGGCGCTGTTCGTCTGGTTGCGCGAGGATGGGTTCCAGCCCCTGGTCCCAGTGCGGGTGCTCGCCATAGAGCCTGGCGAGATGGTCGATGAACAGCCGGACCTTGGCGGCGAGGAAGCGGCGGCTCGGATAGACCGCATGCACCGCCACGTGCCGCGAGGCGCGATAGGCCGGCAGCACGACGACGAGGCGGCCTTCGCGCAGTTCCGGCCCGACATCCCAGGTCGAGCGGAAGGCGATGCCGAGCCCGGCGAGCACCGCCTCGCGCACCACCTCGTTCGAATTGGTCCTGAGCCGGCCCTCGACATGCACCGTCGCCGGCCCGTCGGGCCCCTCGAGCCGCCAGGGATCCTGGCTGGCGGTGGCGAGCAGCGTGTGCCGCGACAGCTCGGCGATAGTCTTCGGCGTGCCGTGCTCGGCGAGATAGGCAGGCGTCGCGCAGAGCAGGCGATGATTCGGCGCCAGCCGCCGCGCCACCAGGCTCGAATCCGTCAGCTCGGCGATGCGGATCGAGACGTCGATGCCGTCCTTGACCAGGTCGACGAACTCGTCCGAGAGCACCAGATTGACCGTCAGGCCGGGATTGGCGGCGAGGAAGGCGCCGAGATAGGGCGCGATGTGCAGCCGGCCGAAGGTGGTCGGCGCCGACACCTTGAGCGTGCCGCGCGCCACGTCCGAGCGCCGGCTGACGAAGGACTCCGCCTCGTCGATCGAGGCGAGGATCTGCACGACGCGGTCGTGAAAGCCGCGGCCGGCCTCGGTCAGGGCGATCTGCCGGGTGGTGCGCTGGAGCAGGCGCGTGCCGAGCCTATCCTCCAGCCGCTTCAAGCGCTTGGAGACGACGGCGGGCGAAAGATCCAGCTCGCGCCCCGCCGCCGACAGGCTTCCGGCGGTGACAACGCGGGCGAAGATCTCCATATCGGATAGTGTGCTCATTGCCTCTACGGTGGCAAAAAATCAGGGCGATTTTCAATCTACCGGCAAGGATGATTGTTTTCTATCCCGGCTTGGGTACAAACCCGTGCGCGCCTAGAGTGGTTCTGAACTGGGAGGGAGGCTGCCATGTCCGCGATTGAGATTCCGAAGCCGGATCCGCGCATCCTCGCGCGCCGGGCGGAGATCCTCGCCGGCCTCGCCGCGCTGGTGCCGCCGACCTCGCTGATCACCGAGGAGGACGAGCGCCGCGCCTATGAGACGGACGCGCTCACCGCCTATCGCCGCGTGCCGCTCGCCGTCGTGCTGCCGGAAACCACCGAGCAGGTTTCCAGGGTGTTAACATTCCTGAACCAGGAAGGCGTCAAGGTCGTCGCCCGCGGCGCCGGCACGTCGCTTGCCGGCGGCGCCATCCCGAGCGAGGACGCGGTGGTGCTCGGCGTCTCGAAGATGAGCCGCATCCTCGACGTTGACATCGCCAACCGAACCATCCGCGTCGAGGCCGGCGTCACCAATCTCGGCGTTTCCGGCGCCGTCTCGCATCTCGGCTTCTTCTACGCGCCCGACCCGTCGAGCCAGCTCGCCTGCACCATCGCCGGCAACATCGCCATGAACTCCGGCGGCGCGCATTGCCTGAAATACGTGGTGCTGATCGACGGCACCATCGTCGAGCTCGGCGGCGCGCATCTCGATGCCGCCGGCTACGACCTGCTCGGCCTCATCGTCGGCTCGGAGGGCCAGCTCGGCGTCGTCACCGAGGCGACGCTTCGCATCCTGCCGCTGGCCGAGGGCGCGCGGCCGATGCTGATGGGCTTCCAGTCGGCCGAGGACGCCGGCGCCTGCGTCGCCGCCATCATCGCCTCCGGCATCATTCCGGTCGCGATCGAATACATGGACCGGCCGGCGATCAAGGTCTGCGAAGCCTTCGCCCATGCCGGCTATCCGCTCGACGTCGAGGCGCTGCTGATCATCGAGGTCGAGGGTTCCGAGGCCGAGATCGAGGATCTGATCGGGCGCATCACGACGATCGCCGCCGACTACAACCCGTCCGGCCTGCGCATCTCGCAATCGGAAGCCGAGAGCGCCGCGATCTGGAAGGGGCGCAAATCCGCCTTCGGCGCCATGGGCCGCCTGGCTGACTATATCTGCATGGATGGCACCATCCCGACCGGCCAGCTTTCGGCCGTTTTGACCGGCATCGCCCGGATCTGCGAGGGCTACGGGCTGCGCGTCTCCAACATCTTCCATGCCGGCGACGGCAACCTCCACCCGCTGGTGCTCTTCAATGCCAACGACCCGGCCGAGCAGGAAAAGGCCGAGCGCTGCGGCGAGGACATCCTGAAGCTCTGCGTCGAGCTCGGCGGTTGCCTGACCGGTGAGCACGGCGTTGGCATCGAGAAGCGCGACCTGATGACCTATCAGTTCAACACCATCGATCTCGACCAGCAGATGCGGGTGAAGACCGCGCTCGATCCGCAATGGCTGCTCAACCCGCACAAGGTGTTCCCGCTCGCGGGACGCCCCGTCTGATGCCCGAAATGCCCGTCTTGCAGGAAGTCCGCCGATGACGTCGATCCTTCTCCCCGACAACGAGGCCGAGATCGAGGCGATCGTGCATGAAGCGGCGCAGTCGCGCAGCGCGCTGGCCATTCACGGCGGCGGCACGCGGCCGATCGGCCGGCCCGTCCATGCCGAGCGCGCGCTGTCGACGCAGCTCCTGACCGGCATCACGCTGTACGAGCCCTCGGAACTGGTGATCTCGGCTCGTGCCGGCACGCCGCTATCCGAGATCCAGGAGACGCTCGCCGCCAACCGGCAGCGCCTGCCGTTCGAGCCGATCGACTATCGCCAGCTGCTCGGCGGTCACGGCACGCCGACGATCGGCGGCATGACCGCCTCCAACAGCTCCGGCCCGCGCCGCATCCATGCCGGCGCCGCGCGCGACTCGCTGATCGGCGTGCGCGCCACCACCGGCCGCGGCGAGACGATCAAGACCGGCGGCCGCGTCATGAAGAATGTGACCGGCTATGATTTCGTCAAGCGGCTGGCCGGTTCCTGGGGCACGCTCGGAGTTCTGACCGAGGTCACATACAAGCTCGTTCCCGAGGCGGAGACGGAGCGGACGCTGCTTCTGAGCGGGCTGTCGTCCGAGCGCGGCGTCGCGGCGCTGACGGCGGCGCTCGGCACGCCGTTCGAGGTGACGGCCGCTGCCCATCTGCCGGCCACGGACGGAATGCCGGCGCGGACGCTGCTGCGGCTGGAAGGCTTCGAGGCTTCCGTCCGCTATCGCAGCGAGCGGCTGGATCAGGTCCTGAAGCCCTTCGGCAATTTTGACATCATCGCCGCCGAGGCCTCGCGCGTGCTCTGGAAGGGCATCCGTGACGTCGAGGCGCTCGAGGTTCCGCATGAGGCGGCGATCTGGCGGATTTCAGTCCGTCCGACCGACGGTCCGAAGGTGGGCGACGCGCTCGCCGCCGCGCTGGGGAGCCGGCTCGTCTATGATTGGGGCGGCGGTCTGGTCTGGGCGAGCGCGCCGGGAGAGGGCGATGGCGGCGCCGCGGTGGTGCGGGCGGCGGTCACGGCCGTGGGCGGTCATGCCATGCTGGTGCGCGGTTCGCCGACGCTGCGGGCGACCGTGCCCGTCTTCGAGC
>JAFKJZ010000393.1 GCA_017305815.1 Hyphomicrobiales bacterium | reverse complement strand
CTCGACGACCTGCGCATTCGCGTCGGCTCGGTGCGGACCCAGATCGGCCTTCTGTCCGGCGGCGAACGCCAGATCGTCGCCGTGGCGCGCGCCGTCCGGCTCAACCTGCCGATCATGCTGCTCGACGAGCCGACCGCCGCCCTCGGCGTGCGCGAGACCGCCCATGTCGGCAACATCCTTCGCGACCTTCGCGCCAGGGGCAAGACGATCCTCTGCATCAGCCACGACTTCGATTTCGTCTTCCGCCATGCCGACCGCATCACGGTCATGCGACTCGGCAACTCGATCGCGACGCGACGCGTCGCCGAGACCACGCGCGACGAAATCGTCGGCCTTATCACCGGCGCGATCAAGGGTGCCGCATCCGAACCGGAGCCCCTGTCATGACCGCCACCGACTCGCTTTCCCCCCGCGCCCGTGGCAGCGAACGCCGCTTCGGCCTGGCGAGCCTGCTTCGGCCGGAGACGACGCTGATCGCGGTGATCGTCCTCATCGGCATCGCCGCGACGATCCGCAACCCGAACTTCGTCAACCCGCACAATCTCATCGATATCGCCCGCGCCGCGGTCATCTATTTCATCATGGCCTGCGGAGCGTCGCTGCTGATGATCGGCGGCGGCCTCGATTTCTCCGTCGGCTCGGTGTTCACGCTCGGCGGCCTGACGACGGCCTGGATGCTGACGGCCGGCCTGCCGTGGCCGCTTGCCGTCTGCGCCGGCATCCTGGCCGGCATGGTCGCCGGCTATGCCAACATCCTCGTCGTGGCGAAGCTGCATGTTCCTCCCATCATCGCCACGCTCGGCACCTTCTTCATCATCAGCGGCCTCTGCATCGTCGCCACCGGCGGCCAGGATATCCTTCCCCTGCCCCCGACCTTCCAGCGCCTCGGCCAGGGATCGATCTTCGGCGTGCCGTTCATCGTCCTCTATGCGCTGGTCATCGGCCTCGCCTTCTGGTTCCTGCTGGAGCGCACGCCGTTCGGCGTCGAGGTGCGGGCGCTCGGCGGCAACCGCAAGGCGGCGATCGCCAACGGCCTGCGGGTCGGCCGGATCGAGACGGCGCTCGCGGGCATCATCTACGCCGCCCGTGTCGGCAGCGGCCAGGTGGCGGCGGGCGGATCCGCCGTGACGCTGTCGGTGGTGACGGCGGTGCTGATCGGCGGCATCAGCCTTCTCGGCGGTCTCGGCAGCATCACAGGCGTCGCCGTCGGCGCGCTGCTACTCTCGGAGATCGACAATGCGCTGATCGTCGCCAGCGTACCGCCGCAGTACAACAGCATCATCGTGGGCTGCATCCTGATCACGGCGGTCGCCATCGACCATCTGCGCCGCGAACGGCTCTACAAGACGAGGCGCTGAACGAAGCGGCGAACAGGGGCCGCCGGAGGGCACCGGGCCACTGCGTCACCTCTTCGAGCGTCTCGCGCTCCTGATCGCATCGCTTGACGAAGGCGGCGGCGAGGCGGGCGCGCGGCGCGCACGAACGACGTGGCTGTCTCCCGGCCCATAGCCGCCATGGGTGACGAGCGGAACCAGCGCCTTTTCGAAAAGATCATGCTTCGACAGGAAGGAGCGCACGACGCTGGGCACCATCCGGCGCCGTCGCGCCGCGCCTTCGTCGAGATGCCAGCGCAGCATCGCCTGGACGGTCGATTGGACATGCCGGCCGGCGATCTCCCGCAGCACCGGATCCTCCAGCGTGCCGCAGCCATTGCCCCCCGTAGAAGGTGAACCCCGCCGATCGGCGACCACGCCTGTTTCAGGATGCGGTGCCGGTCATCGAGCCGCCGCTACGACCCGGCCGCAAGACTACCCCGGCTCCAGCCGCTGCACCCGTAGCGGGAGACATACTATTGACTGCAACCGGACAACGACAGCGCGGATTGATTGCGGTAATCTGCCGAAAACAAACGTCGGGGGGACGGCGGTGACTGAGCAGGTTCTGAATATTCGTGCGTTCGTCGCCGGGCATCTGAGCGTCGCCTTCCATCAGAACGCCATTCCGGCCATCAGCGAGATCGTCATCGAGAACGCGTCGGAGATCGACGCGACCGATCTACTCATCGAGATCGTCAGCGAGCCGGCCTTCGCGCGGCCCCTGGCCATCCGCATCGAGCGGATCGCTGCCGGCGGCACCCACCATGTGAGGATGCCGGATCTTCCCCTGGATGCCGGCTATCTGCGCGGCCTCGCCGAAGGCGTGCGCGGTTCGCTCTCGTTCCGGCTTGCCGCGAATGGCGTACCGGTCGCGACCGAGATCGTCGAAATCCAGCTCCTGCCACCGGCGCAGTGGGGTGGCGTCGGCGCCGCGCCCGAGATTCTCGCCGCCTTCGTCCGCCCGAACGACCCCGCCGTCGACGCGGTCCTGCGCGATGCCGCAACCCGCCTTGAGCAGGCGGGAAAATCCGGCGCCATCGACGGCTACACGAGCGGCCGCAAGGAGCGGGTCTGGGAACTCGCCTCCGCGATCTGGTCAGCGCTGGCTGCCCGCGGGATCGCCTATGTCCTGCCGCCGGCGAGCTTCGAGCGGACCGGTCAGAAGGTCCGCGGGCCGAGCGATGTCATCGAACGCCGCGTCGGCACCTGTCTGGACATGACGCTTCTCTACGCTGCCTGCCTCGAGCAGGCCGGATTGCATCCGCTTGTCGTGCTGACGGCAGGACACGCCTTTGTCGGCCTGTGGCTCAAGGACGAGGGATTCCCCACCGCCGTGGTCGACGACGTGCAATTGCTTCGCAAGCGTCGCGATCTCGAGGACATGCTCTTCGTCGAGACAACGCTGCTGACACAGACACCAGCCGCGCGCTTCGCGCATGCGATCGAAAAGGGCAACCGTCAGGTCGACGAGGATGCGGGCGCGCCGCTCGAACTCGCCATCGACATCCAGCGCAGCCGGTCGCGCGGCATTCGCCCGCTGGAACTCGGCGAGGCGGGCACGCCCGCGCGACCGCTCACCGACGCGCCGACCAGCGTTGTCGGCCTCGAGGAAGCACCTGACTTCGTGCAGGAGATCGTGGTTCGCGAGGAAGAGGATCCGACCGTCGACCGGCTCGAGCGCTGGAAGCGAAAGCTGCTGGATCTGACGCTGCGCAACAAGCTGCTCAACTTCAAGGATACACGGAAAGCGATCGCGCTCGACTGCCCGGCTCCAGCCGCCCTCGAGGACATGCTGGCCGGCGGCGAGCGGTTCAAGCTGCTCGGTCGCGCCGAGGTGCTGACGGGGGCTGACCAGCGCGACGCCGGCCTCTTCGAGACGCAGCGCCAGGATGACGGGCGCCGGTCCTTCCTGCTGCACGCGCTCTCGCAACGGGAGCTGCATACGGATCTCACCGACAAGGAACTCGACGCCCGGCTGACCGATCTCTACCGCCTGACTAGGACGGCTTTCGAGGAAGGCGGCTCCAACATCCTGTTCCTGGCTTTCGGCTTTCTCAAATGGTCCGCCAAGGAGGGAGCGGCTCCCTGCCGCGCGCCGCTGATCCTGATCCCTGCCTCGCTGCAGCGATCGAGCGTTCGTGCCGGCTTCCGGCTCGCGCTGCATGACGAGGAGCCGCGTTTCAACCCGACCCTCCTGCAGCTGCTGCGGCAGGATTTCAACCTGCGGATGCCCGAACTCGAAAAGGACCTGCCGATCGACGATACCGGACTTGATGTCGACCGGATCCTGCAGATCGTGCGCACCCATGTTCGGGATCTTCCCGGCTGGGAGGTAACGGCGGACGTCATGCTGTCGACGTTCTCCTTCACCAAATTCCTGATGTGGAAGGATCTCGTCGACCGGACCGAGCTACTGAAGCGCAACCCGGTCGTCCGCCACCTGATCGACACGCCGAAGCACAGCTACGGCGATTCCGCCTCCTTCCCCGAGGCGCATGACATCGATCGGAACCACCATCCGGTCGATGTGTTCGCGCCGCTCTCGGCGGATTCATCCCAGCTCGCAGCGGTGCTGGCCGCCGCTTCCGGCAAGGATTTCGTCCTGTTCGGACCGCCGGGAACGGGCAAGAGCCAGACCATCGCCAACATGATCTCGCAATGCCTGGCGCTCGGAAAGACGGTGCTCTTCGTCTCGCAGAAGACGGCGGCGCTCGAGGTCGTGCAGCGACGGCTGAAGGCGATCGGGCTCGGCGAATACTGCCTGGAAGTTCATTCGACCAAGGCGCAGAAAGCGCAGGTTCTCGGCCAGCTGAAGACGGCCTGGCATGAGCGGGCTGCGCCGGATGCCTCGCAATGGCAGGAGGCGACGGCGGAGCTCGGCCGGCTGCGGGACGAGCTCAATGCGCTGGTGACGGCACTGCATCATCGTCGATCGAACGGCATGACCGCCTATCAAGGCTTCAGCCAGGTGATCGGAACACGCGACCTCATCGAGGACATCGTGCTCGATTGGGGCCCGCGGGAGCACACCCCCGCCGAGCGCGACGCGCTTGCCGAAATCGTGCGCAAGCTTCGAACCGACATGGGAGCGATCGGCAACCCCGCCCAGCATCCCCTGCAAGGGCTCGAGGTCGTTTCCTGGACGCCGGCCTGGCGGACGCGCATTCTGGATGCAGGCAAGCATTACGTCGCGGCCGCCAACGCGTTCGAGGGCCTCGCGGAACACTTCGGAGAGACCGTCGGCCTGGCTGTGCCTGGGGACGCGGCCTCGCTCGGCGCTCTAGAGGCACTCGGGGCCGTATTGATCGATCCTGTTGCGCCGCTGGGGTCGCGCCTGCTCGGACCGGAAGGCGACGCGCTGGCCTCCGCCCTCGCCGCGATCGAGGACCTGCAACAGCAGGCGCTCGCCCCGACACGGCGGCTGCAGAGCGACTATGCGCCATCGATATTTGGCGAAGACCTGGCGGCGCTTCGCGCGGAATGGACCGAAGCCAGCGCTTCGAATTTCCTGGTCCGCGGCAGCCGGCAACGCAAGGTGCGCGACAAGCTGCAGGCCTTCGCCAGCAAGCCGGTCAGCGAGGATGTCGCGCGCGAGCTGATCGCCCTGATCGAACTGCGCGACATCATCGAGAAGGTGAACGAGGCTTCGGCGCCGTTGCGTGCCGCCGGCCTGAAGGCGAATGGACTCGACGTCGAGCTGGAGGGCCTTCGCGCGGCCCTTGCCTGGTCCGAGAGAGCGCGCTCTGCCGCGGCCCGGATCGCCGGCCCGCTGGCGCTCCGGCCGGGAGACATCGTCGGCCATGTCATCATGCTGCTGCGCGATTATCGCGACCTGCTGGCAGCGGGCGGCCAGGCGCATTCCGCCTATCAGGCCTTT
Organism: Hyphomicrobiales bacterium; assembly: GCA_017305815.1. Lineage (GTDB taxonomy): Bacteria > Pseudomonadota > Alphaproteobacteria > Rhizobiales > Kaistiaceae > Kaistia > Kaistia nematophila. The sequence continues at coordinate 1,836 of JAFKJZ010000393.1, read as the reverse complement.
GCCACGGGACTTCGCGAGCTCGCGACGAGGGAGGCCGAGCTCGCCGACCTCGCGGCGCGACAGACGATCACGGAGCCGGGCGACGCCTGGCCGGGCGATGGACCGCAAATGGTTCAACGCTGGATGGCCAGCCTCAACCGCATCCAGGACTGGTGTCACTGGAACGCAACCGCCGAAAGCGCCAGGCAAAGCGGGCTGCGGCCGATCGTCGACGCCGTCGTCGCCGGACGGATCGCGCCCGACGCAGTCGAGGCGGCGTTCCGCGGCGCCTATGCGCGCTGGTGGATCGACGAGATCGTCACCAACGATCCCGTGCTGCGGTCTTTCTCGGTCACTCGCCAGGAGGATGCCATCGCGCGCTTCCGCGCGGCCGACGAGCGCGTGTCGGAGCTCGCGAAGCAGATCGTCCGCGCGCGGCTGAAGGGCGACATCCCGCCGCCCACGGCCTTCGGTGCCGATCCCGAATGGGGGACGCTGGCGCGCGAACTCACCAAACGAGCGCGCCATCAGCCGCTCCGGCAACTCTTTGGCACGATACCGACCGTGCTGACCCGGCTGACGCCCTGCGTGATGATGAGCCCGCTCTCGATCGCGCAATACCTGCCCGCCGACAGCCGGCCCTTCGACGTCGTCATCTTCGACGAGGCCTCGCAGATTCCGGTCTGGGACGCGATCGGCGCGATCGCGCGCGGCAATCAGGTGGTGATTGTCGGCGACCCCGAGCAATTGCCGCCGACCAGCGTGGGCGAACGCGGCATCGACGAGATCGAGGACGGCACCGACGTCGCCGACCAGGAGAGCATCCTCGACGAATGCCTGGCCTCCAACATCCCGCCGCGCCGGCTGACCTGGCACTACCGCAGCCGGCATGAAAGCCTGATCGCCTTCTCCAACCAGGAATATTATCGCGGCCAGCTGATCACTTTCCCATCCGCCGTCACCGAGGACAGGGCGGTGCGCTACGTCCATGTGCCGAACGGCGTCTACGAGCGGGGCGCGGGTCGAGTGAACCGCGAGGAGGCCCGCGTGGTGGTCGCCGACATCGTGCGGCGACTGCGCGAACCGGATTTCGAGCGTGGCCGTTCCTCGCTCGGCGTCGTCACCTTCAATGGCGAGCAGCAACGCCTGATCGAAAATCTCCTCGATGCGGAGCGTCGCAACCGGCCTGAGCTGGAGCTGTTCTTCGATCCGAAGCGCTGGCACGAACCCGTCTTCGTCAAGAATCTGGAGAATGTTCAGGGCGACGAGCGCGATATCATCGTGTTTTCAACCACTTTCGGACGCAATGAACATGGCGTCTTCCGCAAGAGCTTCGGCGCACTCGGTCATTCTGGTGGCGAGCCACGCTTGAACGTGGCTGTTACCAGAGCAAGGGAGAAAGTCGTAATCGTCACGTCTATGCCGGTATCCGAGATTTCCGATCTTCTGACACGGCGCAGCGGGCCGCGTGTACCCCGTGACTATCTGCAGGGTTACCTAGAATACGCTCGTACCGTTTCGGAAGGATCGGCGGAATCCGGCATGACCTTACTCGAACGGCTTGTGACGGAAAAGCGCACGGATCACGAATATGAGGGCTACGTAGAGGATGGCTTTACGAAATCCGTCGAGAAGTTCCTGGAGATCAATGGGTGGAAGCCGGCCAAGGCGCGCGATAGTGGCGCGTTCAGTCTTGATTTCGCGATCACCGATCCTAGCACCGGTCTGTATGCGCTAGGTGTAGAGTGCGACGCTCCGCGGCACTTGTTGCTCCAAAAAGCCCGCGCGCGCGAGGTCTGGCGACCGAAGGTTCTGAATGGAGCGGTCCCGTTCATTCACCGGGTCTCGTCCTACGGG
>JAFKJZ010000392.1 GCA_017305815.1 Hyphomicrobiales bacterium | reverse complement strand
GCTGTCGTCGAGCCCGGCGCAGCGCCGGGCCGCCAGCCTGCGGCCGGTCACGCCGCCAAACCGATGCATCAGCCGGGCGAACACGGCCTCGGCGGAGCGTGGCCACACGAACCAGTCCGTATGCACCGTATCGAGAATGCCGCTATGCGCCAGCGCCAGCGGCAAACCATAGTGGAGCCGCGAGCCATCCTGGACAACCGTCACGCGCGGTTCCAGGGCAGGCAGCGGCTGGCCGCGAGGGAGGCGAGGCCCGGCTTCGAGGCGGCTCATGAGAGATCGACGGTGTCTGGCCGCTCGCCCCGGCCAAGCACCCAGCGATAGACGGCCTCCATGTCCCGCGCCGCTCCGGACCAGGAAAAGCGCTGCGCGACGAGTTCCGCGCCCCGCGCGCCGATCGCCCCGCGCTCATCATCAGAGAGAGCGAATAGTTGTTGAAGCCCGACCGCGATGTTCCCTGGCTCCGGCTCGATCCGCAACGCCGCCCCATGTTCAAAGCCCGACTCCAGATTACATCGCGACGTCATCACCACCGGCAGCCTCGCCGCCCAGGCTTCGAGCACGGCGATCGGCAAGCCCTCGCTGACCGAGGGCAGCACGAAGGCTTCAGCGACAGCGAAACTCCGTGCCTTGGCGTCGCCAAATTGCGGCCCGACGAAATGAACCGCATCTCCCAGTTCCAGTTCGCCGACGAGGCGCTGCAACTCGTCGCGATAGCCGTCTTCGCCCCAGCCGGCGATGACGAGATGCCATTCTCGCTGCGATGCTCCCGAACTCACCTCGGCCCTCGCCGAGGCGAGGCCGCGCAGCAGGTCCGGAATGCCCTTCTGTGGCGCCAGCCGACCGAGGAAGAGGAGGATTCGGGCCTGCTCCGGCACTTGGCGGCGCCAGGGCGGCGGCTCGCTTCCCCGATCTTCCCGCGCGAGGTCGACGCCGTTCGGGATGACACAGACCGGATTGACGAGACCGGCGGCGCGGATCGCTACGCGTTCCGAGGCGCAGAGCGCATGCAGGCAGGCCGCGCCGCGGAGATGCCGCCGCTCGAAGGCCAGTCCGGCAAGTTGCTTCTTCCATCGCCGATGCGCGAGCGCCCAGGGATCCAGCATGCCGTGTGGGGTTACGACATAGGGCATGCGACGTCCCGACCAAGACATGCCGGCGACCGAGGGATACATCCAGAGCCCGTGCACATGCATCAGGTCGGGCGGGCTTGCGCGCAATGCCCGGCCGAGTTCCGGCGCATAGCCGAAGGCGGCCGGGCCGCTCACGGCAAAGGCGCGGGCCGGAACGTCCCGCTCACTCAGCCGATCGCGATCGAGGGCAGGATGATCGAGCCCGTAGACGCCGACCTGTACCCCAGGCCGGGCATGCAGCGCCGGCGCCAGCCCAGCGACGGCCTCGAACACGCCACCCGATTTTCGCGACAGATGCGCCATCACCTGGATGACCCGGATCGGCGAAGTCAGCTGGGGTTCTGGTCGCGCGATGGAACTGCTGAACATCGGCTCTCTCCCCTTCAATGTGTCGGAACATATTCCGGTAGCGCCGGCCGACTGGAGGCGCGTGGCGCCGTTTCCAGCTCGTCCAGATGCCGATCCACGGTCAGGATGTCGCCCGGCTGCAGGCGATCCTGCTCGCCGACGCGGATCTGCGTCGTTCCGTTGCGGGTCGTGCGGACGACGGCATAGGTCGCGTCTGGGACCCGCCGCACGCTACCCGTTTCCAGATCGTCATTGGCGGCCGCGACGCTGGCGGTGAGCGAGGCGATACGTTGCTCCGTCCGGGCGGCGGCCAGCTCGACGGCGCGCAACGCCGCCGCGTTCTCCGCGGCCCGCGTCTCCGTCAGCGCCGCGGCCCGCTGATCGACCTCCAGCCGGTTCTGCCGGGCGCGGGCGAGCAGGCCGATCACCTCGAGCCTGTCGCGCTTCAGGGCGGATTGCTGGCGCTGGCTGTCGCGCAGACGCGAATAGGCCGTGAGCCCCTGGTCGGCGAGCTGCTGGGTGGCGCCAACATCCTGCGCGATCAGGACCAGGTCGCGGTCATGCAGCTTGAGGCTTTGTTGCAGGGTGTTGATCTCTTCGTCGAGGGTGCGCCGCTGCGCCTCGGAAGCCTCCTCCTGCGCAGCGATCGCATCCTTGCGCACACGGAACAGCGTGGATTCTGCCTCCACCATGTCGCGCGGCGCACCGGAGGCGACCAGTCCTTTGTCATCGAAGTCCGCGGCCTTCACCTCGGCCTCGAGGCGCCCTCGCTCGACCCGTTGCGACCAGCGGGTGAGCCTCTCGTCGGCCAGATCCTGCCGAAGCGCCAGCAATTGCAGCGCCGCCCCAGTCACAGGGCTGGCTGGCCGGCGCAGTCCGCCGCCGAGCGCAACCAGCTCCAGCACGATCATCCCGGGTCTGTATTCGAAGCGGCCGGGTGCCTGGATATCGCCCGTGACGAAGACGGGAGCATGGCTGACGACATCGATCGTCACCGTCTGGTCGGCGGGAATTCGTCCGGCTAGCCCATCGGTGAGGCGCTGTGACGCCTCTTCCGGCGTCAACTCCGTCATCTCGATCCGCCCGAGCCGGGGATAGCGGATGGCGCCATCCGGACCGATGGCAAAGCGGCCGCTCAGCTCCTGCTGGCCGAAGACGGTGATCTGCAGCACGTCGCCGGCGCCCAGCCTGTAGGGCTCCTGCGCCAGCGCGCCACCGGCCATGAAGAGCATCCCGGCGATCCAGGCAGGCAGTCCGCCGCGCCGCAGGATTTGGAGTATGCTGCGCATCTAGGCCTCCCGGATCTGCGTGCCGGCCCGATCCGCCATGTCGGCGAAGCGGCCAAGGCTCGATTTCGTCAGGCGCCTCTCGCGGATCCCTGCCCGCGATGCGTCATAGCTTTGATGTGCACGGCGCTCGACCTGGTTGAGGATGAGCGCCGGTACGGGGACACCGCAAAGGGCCAGCTTCTGAAGCGCGGCGAGCACGGTTTCCTGAGGCGTGCTCTCCCAACGGACGAGAAAGAGGACGGCATCGACAACACTGCCGATCCGAGCCGCGTCGGGGGTGGAGAGAGCGGGCGGGGCGTCGAGGATCACCACGTCGAAGCGCTCACGCAACTGCTCGACAAGCCGCTTCATTGCCGCGCCTTCAAGCTGCTCCTTCGTGTCGGCGCCAGGCCCGAGACCGAGCACGACCTGCAGCGGCGTCGCCGGGTCGCGGGTGAGAATGTCATCGATCCCCGCGCTCCCCCGGAAATACGCGTCGAGTCCGTTCACGGGATCGGATCGGTGCCGCCGCGGCAAAGCCATCCGGCTCAGTCCCTGCCGGTAGGGATCCGCATCGACGAGAACGACGGATCTCCCGGCCAGCGCCACGGAACGGGCCAGCGCCAGCGCCGCCGTGGTCTTGCCCTCTCCCGGCACGGCCGAGGTGACGACGAAGGTGGCCGAGCGGCGGGTCGCCGGCGCAAGGCGCAGCATCCATTGCAGGCTGGCGATCGCCTCGGCGAAGGCATGCCCCGGCGGCTGTGCCCAGATCCCCGCCGTTCTGCGGCGGACGCGCCAGGGCAGGATAGGCAGCGAGCCCAGGACCGCGACGCCCGTCGCGGCCTCGATCGCCCGTCGCGAGCGCACACGATCGTCGAGTCGCTCGAGGATGAATGCCAGGCCGAGCCCGCCGGCAGCGCCACCGAGCAGGCCCAACGCCAGGGCGGGGCCAAGACGAAGACCGAACGGCCGGCTCGGCGCCGTCGCCTCGGAGATCAGGCGCACGCCTGGATCCACCAGCCCGTTCTGGTCGACGATCTGCTTCGAGCGACCGAGCAGGCTCTCATAAACGGCCCGGTCGGCATTTGCCTCGCGAGTCAGCGCGTCCAGCTTCACCCGCGCCAGATCCAAAGCACCGTAATTCGCCTGGGCAATGCGAAGTTCCTCCTCCAGCGAGGCTGCCGGCGCACCGCCTCCAGTTCGGCCTGAAGGGCGGGAATCTCGGGACTCTGTGCGATGCCCGTATCCTTCAGCACACGCAGGCGGCGCTCGAACTGGGCCTGGCTGGCGCGCAGCTGCTGAATGATCGGCGAGCCAAGGACTTCACTGAAGCTGTCGAGACCGTTGCTGTCGGCGGCAAGGCGCGCTGCCGTCTTTTCGCGCGCCTCGGCCGTGGCATGGGCGGCGCGCGCCGCGATCAGTTCCGCGTTGAGCGCGCTCAGTTGCTGCGCCGCGAGGGTGACGCCGTCGATCTCCTGCAATCCGGACGAGGCGCGAAATCGTTCTGCGACCTGCTCCGAACGCTCCAGGCGCGCTGCGAGCACCTTGAGACGATCGGACAGCCAGTCGCTGACGCGCCGCGTCGCCTCCATCTGCACATCGTCCTGATAGTCGAGATAGGCCTGCGAATAGCTGTTGGCGACCCGCGCGGCGACGGCGGGATCCTCGGCGGTGTAGGCGATGTAGATCGTGTAGGAATGGCCGTCATTGACCACCTTGAGACCGGAGCGAAGTCGATCTTCTAGCGCTGCGGCCATCTTGTCCGCCGCGCTTATACCGGAAGATTGCGAGCGTGGCCGTGCGGTTGGAACGCCCCCGGTCTCAGAACCCTGCGTCTCGGCCGCGTCCAATCGCTTCGCGGCGGGCCCCGTCGCAGAGAGAGGGAACGGATCGACGCCCTCCTCTGCGAGCTTCGCCAGCACGCGGCGCGCCATGATGCGGGAGCCGATGCGGTCCAGTTCGGTGCGCAGAACGGGGTTCTCAGGCGGCAATGGCGTGACGACCTGGTCGATCGGCATGCCCTGAATGCGGCGCACGTCGAGGGCGAGGACGGCCTCGGCGCGATAGAGCCTGGGCTGCCTGGCATATAGCGCTGCGCCCAGGCCGAGGCCGGTGGTTGCAAGCAGGGCGAGCCAGACGGCCCGCCGCCGCAGCAGGGCGCCGATATCGCGCAGCGCCAAGTGTTCCCGCCCCATGGAAGGCGTGCTCTGGACGATCATCATGACCTCTGAAGACTATCCGCAGATGCACCCGAGGCGGCTCGAAGGCGTGGAGCCTGCCTGACTGACGCTCGATGGGCGGGCGCGGTTCTCGGAATGCGGCCGGGCGATTGTCGAAACAGAATGGCTAGCCGTAGGCGCTTGCCGGCGACGGCTCCGGATTGGGATCCAGAAGCGATCGCAGACGGATGTTCGCACCGCCGCCCTCGCGATTGGCGGGAAGATTGAACAGGCGCGCCGTGGCCCGTCCGGCCGTCGAAAGGCTGCTAAGCTTGAAGGCGACTTCGGTTCGGTTGTGGGCCTGCAGCTTTCGCATGATGGCCCGGATGTGAACCTTGACCGTGCTTTCGCTGAGCTTGAGCTCATAGGCGATGATCTTGTTGGCCTTGCCCTGTCGCAACGCCGCGGCGACAGCCGCCTGGCGCGGGGTCAGCAGATCGTCGAGCGGGTCATCCTGCGCGCAGTCCTCCGGTGCCAGGATGATCTCGCGCGAGGCAATCAGGCTGCTCGCCGGAACGTAGGTGCCTCCTGCCCGGACCAGATTGACCACCTCCATCACGACGCGGAGGCCGATGCTGGACGGGATATATCCCCGAGCGCCGCGATCGAGCGCCATCAGAACCTGGCTCGCTTCCTCACGGTCGGCGAGCACGATGACCGGTATCCCGGCCCGCTCGCGCTCCAAGGCCGCAAGCGCGGCTCCCACCGACGGCTCATCGACGCCCTGCCCGCCAAGGCTCACAAGGACCGCAGAGACGCCGTCATGATCCGAGCCCTTTCGGATCCACTCCTCAACCGTGCCAAAGTCAAGGATGTCGAGGCTGGGTTGGCCGGAAAGCAGGCCTCGCGCCAGACATTCTCGCTCCAGCGCCCTGCGGTCGATCAGGGCGATCGTCAATCTGGATGAAGGAGGAGCCGACGGCGATGCTTCCGGCCCCGGCAATTGAACGGGTTCGCTATTCCTCATGCCCGGCTCCATTTGGATGACCAGATGAAAATGGCTTATCGGCATTGCGGTATATGCAACCCTATACAACCAACCCAAGACGAATGCAACCCTAAGAATGCACTCTCTTGAATCTTTGGTTGTATGGTTGTGCCAAATCTCGGCAGTGCCCCTGGGCGTCGGGTGGCCAATCTGAACGGGCCAAGTGCCATCCAGACGGTCTCTGTGGTCTGCTTGAACGGCGATTTCCGTCGATGCGGGAGGAACCGCTTTCCGGCTCAGTCCTGGCCGCCGTCGGGCCTCGGGTGCTGGTGCCGCCATTCGGACGGCGGCATGAAGCCGCCCTGCCAGATGCCGCGCTTGGCGACCCTGGCCGCCGTTTCGGCAGACTGATAGTCGCCATCCGGCGCGGTGCCGAAAACAACGGCGAAGCCGTCGCGGAGCATGGCGGCGCCGACGTCGTCGAGGCCGTTGACGCGACAGGTGGCCACCTCGCGGCCAAAGCGGTCGCGGGCGCGAGGCGAGCAGCGCAGGCCGCCCCGCGACACGATCTGATTCAAGGCTGACTTGGCGGCCTCGCCGCAGCGCCAGGGCTCGCCTTTCGCGTCGGCACAGGTCTGGCGCAACTCCGGCGCGTCGATGCCGTAGAGGCGTAGTTCGGCACGGTCGATGGCGAGCGAATCGCCATCGCGAACCAAGACGACCGAGCCATCCGCCGCGTGGATCTCGCGCAATGTCTGGTCGATATAGCCGATCAGAAGGAGGCCCAGCACCAGCAGGACCAGGAAGACCAGGGGCGGCGATTTGCTGCGGCGGTTCCGGGCGCGTCTCATGTACAGCGTCCGCTGGAGGCTGGATCAATCGGCGATTGGCTTGAAGGGCTTCGCTGTCCGCTACCTGGCGTGGGCAAGACGAGATCTCGCTCCGACTGGCCGGTCAGAATGCTCGCCCCAAAAAGAAACGGGTCCGGCGCGATGACGCCGGACCCGTCTTGAACCAAAGCGAATTGGCTCAGGCGCTGCGAAGATTCGCGGCGGCCGACTTGCCGCTACGACGATCCGGCTCTACGTCGAAGCTCAGCTTCTGGCCTTCGACCAGAGCGCGCATGCCGGAACGCTCGACGGCGCTGATGTGTACGAAGACGTCGGGGCCGCCGCCATCCTGCTGAATGAAGCCATAGCCCTTCTCGGTATTGAAAAACTTGACGGTTCCAGTTGCCATTTCTCTTGTCCTTTGTGCATTGCCGTGGCCGTGGCCGCGCGGACGCCGCAGCGGCCGATCCGAGTTCCAGCGATGTCTTGGGACGAGCCGTGTGGGCTATATCAAGGCAGAGCTAAACTTTCGAATACAGTCCATATAGGCTGAAACGAACAAAACGACAAACCCGTGATGCGATCATGCACCGCCCTCCCGGCGGCAGTGATTTTGAAACAAATTTGAAGCTTTTCCGATCGCCTGCAGCTTGGCCTTCGGACTGGCTTCGCGGCGCCTCGTGGCCCGAGCAAGGACCCTCACATGCAACCATCGCGTGACATTGCCCGCCTGATCGAGATCATGGAGGCGCTGCGCGATCCGGTGACGGGATGCTCCTGGGACAAGGTGCAGGATTTTCAGTCGATCGCCCCCTACACGATCGAGGAAGCCTACGAGGTTGCCGACGCGATCGAGCGCAACGATCTTGTCGATCTCGAGGAAGAGCTCGGCGATCTGCTGCTGCAGGTCGTCTACCATGCCCGCATGGCCGAGGAAGTCGGCGCTTTCGCCTTCGGCGACGTCGTCATGGCCATCACCTCGAAGATGATCCGGAGGCACCCGCATGTGTTCGGCAGCGAGGATGCGCGCAGCGCCGGGGCCGCCAAGGGCTTCTGGGACAAGATAAAGGCGGAGGAGAAGCGCCTACGGGCCGAGAAACGGCATCAGGCAGGACAATCCGACACCGAGCCGGTCAGCCTGCTCGACGACGTGCCGGTCGGCATGACGACGTTGGCCCGTGCCGTCAAGATCCAGCAGAAGGCCGGCACGGTCGGGTTTGACTGGAACGACCCGCGCGCCGTGCTCGACAAGATCAAGGAAGAGGTCGCCGAGATCGAGCAGGAACTCCACCGTACGCCGGTCTCCAAGGATCGGGTTCAGGATGAGATCGGCGACCTGCTGTTCGCTGTCGCCAACCTTGCCCGCCACGCCGAGGTCGACCCCGATGCGGCGCTTCGCGGCACCAACGAGAAATTCCGCCACCGCTTCCGCCATATCGAGGCGAGCCTGGCCGCGAAGGGCCGCAGCCCCGCCGAAGCCAGTCTCGATGAAATGGAGGCGCTCTGGGTCGAGGCCAAGTCGCGTCCGCGCGAGACGCGGTAGAGAGGCCGCGCCGGCAGAGCGGCGCAGCCTCTCATGGCTTCCGGATCGGATCCCAGGGCTGCGGGTCTTTCTCCGCCTTGGCCTTCTCGGTCTCGTGCACCAGCTTGGCGCCAGGGAACTCGCGATGAAAGGCCGGCTCGTTCTTCTCGGCGACACGGATCCGCGCGACGGTGGTGCCGTCCTCCAGATCCTCGCGCGATAGCACCTCGCCGAGATCGTAGAGCCGATGAAGCCTTCCCAACGCATTGCCGCTCAGGGACAGCGAGTAGACCGGACGGTCTTCATTCAGCCGCTGCTCGACGAGATCCAGCAGCGTGCTCACGCCCTCCCCGGTCAGGGCGGAGATCGGCACGATGGCCGGCTTGCCCTTCTCGGTGTGGATGCGTCCTGCGGGTCGTGCATCCGGCGGCATCAGGTCGATCTTGTTCCAGACTTCGATCAGGCGGTCGGTCTTGCCGACCTCGACGCCAAGCTGCTCCAGCACGGACATGACGTCACGCGCCTGCGCCTCGCTGTCTTCATGCGCGATATCGCGCACATGCAGGATCAGCGTCGCCTCGATCACCTCTTCCAGCGTCGCGCGGAAGGCGGCGACGAGATGGGTCGGCAGATCGGAAATGAAACCCACCGTATCCGACAGGATCGCCTCGGTCCCATGCGGCAGCTTGAGCCGGCGCAGGGTCGGGTCGAGCGTCGCGAACAACAGGTCCTTGGCGAAAATCTCGGACTGGGTCAGCGTGTTGAACAGGGTCGACTTGCCGGCATTGGTGTAGCCGACAAGCGCCACGATCGGATGCGGGATCTTGCGGCGGTTCTCGCGCTGCAGACGGCGGGTCCGCACCACGGTTTCCAGCTCGTGTTCGATCCGCGTGATGCGTTCCTGCAGGGCGCGCCGGTCGGCCTCGATCTGAGTTTCACCGGGGCCGCCGAGGAAGCCGAAGCCGCCACGCTGACGCTCAAGGTGGGTCCAGCTGCGGACCAGCCGGCTCTTCTGGTAATTCAGATGCGCCAGCTCGACCTGAAGCGTGCCTTCCCGCGTCTGCGCCCGTTCGCCAAAGATCTCGAGGATAAGGCCCGTGCGGTCGATAACCTTGGTGCCCCATTCCTTTTCGAGGTTCTGCTGCTGCACCGGCGTCAGCGCATGGTCGACGATGACGAGGCCGACATGATCGGCCGCCACACGCTGCGCGATTTCCATCACCTTGCCCGAACCGAACAGGGTCGCCGGCTTGTACATCGGTAGGGGCACGGCAATGCCCTCGACGACGTCGAGTTCGATCGCCAGAGCGAGGCCGATGGCTTCTTCTACGCGAGCAGCCGAGCTGCGCGGGGCGCTGCGGGGATCCCCTTCGTGACGCCGCGTCCGTGCCGGACGAACCGGCACGAGAACCAGGGTGCGCTCGGGAATGCGCTTTGTTTCGATATGAGTATCGCTTGCCTCGGGCCCTTCGGCGCCTTCCGGCAGATCAGAATGGTCGGTCAATCAGGCTCCCGGCCGTTCGCCCTCTTCGCCCGGCTCGAAGAGCTGGACGGGTGCGCCCGGCATGATGGTGGAGATGGCGTGCTTGTAGACGAGCTGGGAATGGCCATCCCGACGCAACAGCACGCAGAAATTGTCGAACCAGGTTACGATGCCTTGCAGCTTGACGCCGTTCACCAGAAAAATCGTCAGTGGAATCTTGCTCTTCCGGACGTGGTTGAGAAACGTGTCCTGAAGATTCTGTGCGCGTTC
>JAFKJZ010000391.1:945-7040 GCA_017305815.1 Hyphomicrobiales bacterium | reverse complement strand
GGACCTGCTTTTCGGCCGACCTGCTTTTCGGCGATGTAGATGCGGCCAGAAGGTCACAAACCGCGCTTGCGAACGCTTTGGCCACGGTTACGGCTTGTCGCGGCCGAGACCGACCCTGTAGACAGGCATTCTTCCCCCCGCCGCCCATCCCCCGGGCCGCATCCTGCCGAACCGAGGTCTGGACCTCCGCATTTCATGCCCGACACAACGGCCGCACACCGGCGCAAGAGCTTTGGCGCCTTTCAGCATCGCGGATTTCTCTTCTATTGGCTGTCCCGCCTCTGCGCGACCTTCGCGGTCAACATCGTCAGCGTCTCGGTCGGCTGCCAGGTCTATGACCTGACGCGCGATCCGTTCGATCTCGGCCTGATCGGCCTGGTGCAGTTCCTGCCGGCGCTGCTCCTGGTGCTAGTCACCGGCTCGGTCGCCGACCGCTACAACCGGCGCATGATCATGGCGCTCTGCCTCGCCGGCGAGGCGCTCGCCGTGCTGGCGCTGCTCGCCTTCACCGTCTCGGGCAGCGAGCGGGTTACCATCGTCTTCGGCGTGCTGCTTTTCTTCGGCATCGTCCGCGCCTTCATGGGGCCGGCGCAGCAATCGCTCGCGCCCAACCTGGTGCCGACGCAGGACCTCGCCAGCGCCATCGCCTGGAACTCGTCTGCCTGGCAGATCGCCACCATCGTCGGCCCGGTCGCCGGCGGCCTGCTCTACGGCGTCGCGCCGGAAGCCTCCTATGGCGTCGCGCTGGTCATGATGATCCTCGGCGCGATCCTCATCCTGCTGGTGCCGAAGCCGGCCCAGAAGATCCTCGGCGACAAGGCGAGCTGGGAAACGGTGATCGCCGGCTTCCGCTATGTCTGGAAGGAGAAGATCGTGCTCGGCGCGATCTCGCTCGACCTCTTCGCCGTGCTGCTCGGCGGCGCCACGGCGCTGATGCCGGTATTCGCCCGCGACATCCTCGAGGTCGGGCCGTGGGGTCTCGGCCTGCTGCGCGCCGCACCCGCCGTCGGCGCGCTGACGGTGGCGGCCTGGCTCGCCTTCCATCCGATCCGCAACCACGCCGGCCTGCTGCTTTTCGCCTTCGTGACGATGTTCGGCCTCACCACCATCGTCTTCGGCCTGTCCAGCATCGTCTGGCTCTCGGTCGTCGCGCTCGTGCTGATGGGCGCCAGCGACATGGTCAGCGTCTATATCCGCGAGACGCTCATCCAGCTCTGGACGCCGGACGCCGTGCGCGGCCGGGTGAACGCCGTCAACATGGTGTTCGTCGGCGCTTCCAACGAGCTCGGCGAGTTCCGGGCCGGCATGTCGGCCGCCGCCTTTGGCGCCGTCGCCGCCGTGGTCATCGGTGGCGCCGGCACCGTGGCGATCGCGGCACTATGGTCCCGCTTCTTCCCGGATCTGCGCCGCGCCCGCCATCTCGACGGCCGGACCTAAGAAAAAATGCCCGGACGGGAGGGCTCGACAACGTCGCCGCCCCTCCCGCACGGAACCGGATTGCGCGCCCCGCATTGGATTGTCGAACGTCCAAACGGGGAGCTGACATGAGCACGATACTTCTCATCCTGATCGTGATCCTGCTGATCGCGGCGCTGCCGAGCTGGCCCTACAGTTCCGGCTGGGGCTACTACCCCAGCGGCGGCCTCGGCCTGATCCTGATCATCCTTCTGGTGCTGCTGCTGCTCGGCCGGATCTAGCTTCCGCACTACAGACTGAATCCATCGGGGGCGTCCGGCGTAACTCTCCTTTCGCCGGGCGCCCCCTTCTCATTGCCTCAACGGCCATCGCCATAGACGGGCGCGACCTTGCCGATATCGGCGATCAGCGTCGCCAGCTTGGTCGCGAGGTGATCGAGCAGCAGACGTCCCTTTTCGGCCGTGGCAATGGAGGCGTCGCCGGTCGCGCCGCTCGGCTGCAGGTCCTGCGCCTTCCAGCCGAAGCCGCCCATCCGCCCGCCGCCGGGATTCGCGGAGAACTGGCTGACCACGGTATCGAGCGCGATCGAGCGCGAGGCGAAATTGTCGCTGAACGGCATGCGCACGAGATCAGGCCGCAGGTGCAGCATCAGGCTGGTCTCGATCGCCCCGGCATGCATGCCATGGACGATCTCCTCATCGGTGAAGAGACCCTCGGGATAGCCGCCATCGAACCAGGAGGCGTAGGCGGCGAAGAAGCCGTGCTTCACGCGCAGATCGAGGGTGACGGGCGCGAGCAGGCCCGACTGCCCGCCATGGCTGTTGAAGATGAGCAGCCGGCGGACCGGCGTGTTGGCGAGGCAGGCGAGCAGTTCCGTCCAGATCTGCATCAGCCGCGTCGGTGTCTGCGACAGGCTGCCAGCGAAATCGAGATGTTCCTGCGAAGTGCCGACCGTCTGTTCGGGCAGGATCAGCACCGGCACGTCGCTGGGCAGAAGCTCGAGCATGCGCGCGAGAATGCCGCGATTGATATAGGCGTCGGTGCCGAGCGGCATGTGCGGGCCGTGCTGCTCGACGGCGGAGACCGGCAGCAACGCCACGGTCTCGGGCGGCAGCGCCGCCGCCTCGACCGTCGTCAGTTCCGTCCATAGGCGCGAGGCAGGCAGGGTGGCATATGTCATGGTCAGGCGGCCTTTCCGGGAAACAGGGCGGCGGTGAACGCATTGGCAAACTGCCGGAGGTCGAGCCCGTTGGCGCTCTCGACCTCGGCCAGTATAGCGGGCGGAACCGCCTCGCCATCCTGCCACCATGCGGCCGCCACCGCGCCGGCGATCATGGCGATCGTGTCGCTGTCATTGCCGCCATTGACGGCGGCGACGATCGCTTCCCACGGATTGCCGCTGGCGGCAATGACGAGCCCAAAGGCATGCGGCACGGCCTCGGCCATGGCGACGCCATTGCCGACGACGTCGGTCAGCTCGGCCGCGGCTCCCGCGAGATCGCCGCGATGGGCCTCGCCGATGCCGACCGCGAGATCGAGGCGGCGCCGGATGCCCGGCCCGCCGACGACGCGGCCATTGGTGCGGGCATAAGCTTCGCCTGCCACGATGCCACGATGCGCCGCCTCGATCATCGCCGCTTCGGCGGCGCCACCCGTCAGGCCCGATGTGAGCCCGACCGCGATCGAGGCGGCGACAGCGCCGGCGCCGGCATAGGCGATCTGGGTGTTGTGGGTCGGCGCCGACAGGACCGCGGCGAGTTCGGCCGCGCCGACGGGATCGCCGGGACGGGCGCAGCCGGCGGCCGGCGCCCGCATCGCGCCGCCATTCGACGTGCCGTAAGTGCAGGAATAGACGGCGGGGCTGGCGACGATGGCAGGCTCGACGCCGGCGCGAAGCTGCTCGACGGCGAGCCGCGTCGTCGGCCCGGCAAAGCGGCGGAACACCTCCTCGTCGGAAGCCCAGTCGAGGATGCCGTCGACCGCGTCGGCGACCGTCGGCCGGCCGTTCGCGGCGATCAGCCGGCGCGCCATGGCCAGCATCTGGGTGGCGTCGTCGGTCAGCTTGCCCCGGGCGAGACCGAGCGCGAACTGGGCGCGCGGCGGCGGATCGCGCAGCTCGCGCACCGGGCCGCCGAACACGGCAAGCACCTCGTCGGGATGCATGCATTCGGTCGCTGCCCCCAGCGCGTCGCCGACGCAGGCGCCGGCGAAGACGCGGCCGATACGCTCGGAAAGCGGCAGGTTTGCCATCATCGTCATTCCATCAAACTCCAACTGGCTCGTTCTTCAGCGTGCGAGCCGCCGCCTGCACGGTCTTCCAGTCCGTCTCGCCGCCGCCGAGATAGACGCCGGCGGCAGCGACGGCCTGGCGCAGCGCCAGATCAAAGGAAGCGCCGCCGAGCAGCGCATGGACCAGGCCGGCGAGGAACCGGTCGCTGGCCCCGGTGGTGTCGCGCGGCTTCACCGGCAGCGCGGCTATGCGGAAGGCCTCCTCGCCCTTGGCGGCGACAACGCCCTGCGCACCGAGCGTCACGCAGATGGCGTTACCGTCGACCTGCAGCGATCTTGCGAGCGCAAGCGCCGCGTCGATATCGGGCTCGATGCCCTTGTCTTCGGCGAAGGCGCGCAGGATCTGGCTGTTGGTGGTGACGATGTCGGCCGAGGCAATTGCGGCGCGGGCGGCATCCCAGCCCCAGCGCTGCAGTTCCGGCCATTCGACATCGAGCACCGTCTTCGCCCCGGCGGCCCGCGCCCGGGCGAGCACCGCCGGCACGGCTTGCGGGTGGAACAGGTTCGACGTCACGACGTCGCCGGCGGCAGGCTGGAGCCTCGAGCCGATGGTCGCCAGCACCGGCTCGGGGATCGGATCGATCAGGATCGCCCGCTCGCCATTCGGATCGACCAGGATGATGGTCGCGCCGGTGGCGAGGTCCGGCACGATCTCGATCGCCTCGGAGCCGATGCCAGCCTCGTTGACGCGCGCCAGCAGCGTCATGCCGACGGCGTCGTCGCCGATGACGGAGACGACCGAGACGCGCGTGCCCCAGCCGACCAGCGCCATGGCGCTGTTGCGCGGCGGACCGCCGGCGGCCTCGCGCTTGCCGCCGATGAAGACCTTGTCGTCGGGACCGGGCAGCCGGTCTAGTTCGAGCACACGGTCGAGCACCAGCGGGCCCATGCAATAGACATGCGGCATGCTCATGCGTCCCCTACCCGCGCGCCGCCATTGGCGTCGAACAGCATGACCGAGCCGGGATCGGGCAGAAGGCCGACGACGCTGCCGGTCTCCGGCGCCCTGCCCTGAAGCGCGACGGAGGCGCGCTGGCCGCCAATGTCGAGATGGACGAGGCGGTGGCCGCCGAGATATTCGGCCGAGCGCACTTCGGCGGGTATCGCCCCCGGCGCATCCACTGCCACGATCGACAATTGTTCGGGACGAAGCCCGACCAGGATCTCGAAGCGGCGAGCGAGTTGCAGCCGCGCCTCGACAGAGGCTTCCGGGTTCCAGGCAATCTCGCCGAAACGCCAGCCGCCGCCGCTGCGGGGATGCAGCTTCAGCAGGTTCGCCGCGGGGCTGCCGACGAACGAGCCGACGAAGCTGGTCGCCGGCCGCTCGTAGATCTCTTCCGGCGCCGCGAATTGCAGGATGCTGCCGCCCGACATGACGGCGACGCTGTCGGCCATGCTCATCGCCTCTTCCTGGTCGTGCGTCACCATCACGGTGGTCGCGCCGACCCGGTCGTGCAGTTCGCGGATGTCGACGCGTACGCTCTTGCGCAGCACCGCGTCGAGATTGGAGAGCGGCTCGTCGAGTAGCAGCAGGCGCGGACGGATGGCGAGCGAGCGGGCAATCGCGACGCGCTGCTGCTGGCCGCCGGAAAGCTCCGACGGCATGCGGTCGCCATAGCCGCCGAGCTTGACCAGTTCCAGCGCCTCCTCGACGCGAAGCTTCGCATCGGCCTTCGGCATGTCGCGCATGTCGAGGCCGAAGCGGACGTTCTGGTTGACCGTCATGTGCGGGAACAGCGCGTAGCTCTGGAACACGACGCCGATGTCGCGCCGGTGCGCCGGAACGCCGTTCAGCGCCTCGCCGGCAAGCTCGATGTTGCCACCGCTCGGCGCTTCCAGACCGGCGATCAGCTTCAGCAGCGTGGACTTGCCGCAGCCGCTCGGCCCCAGCAGGGCGACGAAGGCCCCCTTCGGAATCGCGATCGAGATATCCTCGAGCACCCGGGTCTCGCCGAAGGTCTTCGAGACGTTGTCGATGCGGAGCTGGATGGGTTGCGGCGCCGTCATGCGACGGCCCCGCCCAATCTTGCGAGCGCGCCGAGGCCCACGAGGATCGCCTTGTTCTGGCCGGAGCCGGACTTGTGCGCCTCGCCTGTGACGACATTGTCGCCGACCGAGCAGACGGAGCCGCCGCGCCGGCCATAGAGGCTGCACAAGGTCAGGATCGCCGCGCTCTCGCGGTCGGTATTGAGGATGCCGGCCCGGCTCCAGTAGTCGATGATCTGCTTGTGCTCGTCCTGCAGGTAGCCGCCCGGGCCGGGCTTGCCCCAGCCGGTATATTCGCTGTCGCCGGAGCGGGTGATGCCGACATGATGCGGCGCGCCGATCGCCTCGGCTTCGGCCGCCATCGCCGCGACAATGCGATAGTCGGCGACGGCCGGATACTCGAC
>JAFKJZ010000391.1:0-894 GCA_017305815.1 Hyphomicrobiales bacterium | reverse complement strand
GGAGCCGCTGCCGCCGAGCACGACGCTGACGGGCACGTCGCGATAGCGGCCGGTATAAGTGGTGAACAGGCCGGTGCGCGCCACCATCTCGGCGCCGTCGAGCAGGGCGACGATCGCATCCTCGTCGGCGCCCTCGCCCACCACCAGGGGATCCCGCACCGCGAGCACGACGGAGCGGGCGATCGTATCGGGCCGGAAGCCGGTCAGCGAGGGGATGCCGTCGCGCTCGAACTTCGGCATGCGGTCGAGATAGGGATAATTGTCTGTCATGGGATGTCTCACAGGTGCCGCGACCATTTCAGCGTGTATTCGCCGACGATCGCCGCGATCAGGATGACCGCAATGATGCCCGCACCGATCGCCAGCGTGATCGGATCGACGCCTTCGCTGCGAAGCTGGGCGTAGACGCGGACGGGAAACGTGATCCAGCGCGCCCCGGCAATCAGCGAGGAGACGATCACGTCGTTGAAGGAAACCAGCAGCGAGAAGGCGGCGCTGGTGACGAGGCCCGGCGTCGCGAGCGGAATGACGATGCGCCGGGCGATCCGCATCGGGCTGGCGCCGAGGCTCGCGGCCGCCGCTTCCAGCACCGGGTCGATGCGCTCGAAGGTCGAGTACATGATGCGGACGGTGTAGGGCACGGTGATCACGGCGTGGGCAAGCACGAGGCCTGCCAGCGTGCCGCTGAGGCCGAGGCGCGAATAAAGCTGCAGCAGGGCGATCGCCCAGACGATCAGCGGCAGGATCAGCGGCGCCAGCAGCACCACCTCGATCCAGCGCTTGCCCGGCGGATCGACGCGCACCAGCGCGAAGGCGGCGAGCGATCCGGCGACGACCGAGAGCAGCGCCGAGATGACCGCGACCAGCGTGCTGACGCCCAGCGCGCTGCGATAT
>JAFKJZ010000714.1 GCA_017305815.1 Hyphomicrobiales bacterium | reverse complement strand
CGCCTGCGGTCCATCTGGAGCGAGCGTTCGACATAAACCGACATCCCCCTGAAGAAAGGCTGGATCGGAAATATGAAGAACGCAGAGTAACCCGGAAGTGACGTTAGGGAAAGGTGTCCGGCTTTCTGTTGCCCTAGCCACGGGCGGCTTGGCTTTACAGGGACGAGGCGCAGGCGAAGACCGGGGAAGGGCAGGCCGCGGCGCGGCCTGCCGGTGTGATCAGCGCTTGATGCTGCCGACCAGGGTCGGACGGTCGTCGTCGATGGAAACCCAGCGGCCGCTGTTCTGGTCCGACTGGCGCTTGACGAACTGGTACTCGGTGTCACCCCAGAGCTTGATCTTCGATCCGGCGGGCCAGCCCTTCTCGATCAGCTCGCGCCGCTTCAGCAGAACGAAGTCTTCGCAGTCGCCCTTACCGTCTTCCGGATAGTTCCAGTATTCCTCACGACCATAGAGTTCCTGGTCGGTTACAGGCTCGATGGCAGTATTGACGTTGTCGTTGACGGCGATCAGCTCGTTCCAGCGCGTGACCGTCAGATGAACGGGGGCGGTGTTGCGCGTGATCTCGTTGCATTCGACCGGCATCCGCGAGCAGAGCTCGAAATGGCCGACCGGCTGGCTGGTCTTGCCCGTCACCCGCATGAAGGCGGGGTGATCCTGCGCGGCGGCTCCGGCAATGAGGCCGAAGAACATGGCAAGCCCGGCAATGCAACTCGATACGCGTACAAACGACATAAAACCCGTCCTCTGGTCCGAGGAAGACTATGCCATATAGACTTTTACTGCGATCTAAGCCAAGTGCGATGATTCTAATCGACTTCTCTTCAAATTCGTGACGAAGTTTAAGCTTTCGTTTAATGAACGATTAACCAATTGGTCTCGCGGCATTGTCTATCGTGGGTGGACAATGCGCGGCGATCGATCAGCGCAATCTCGCGGAATCGCTG
This sequence comes from Hyphomicrobiales bacterium, assembly GCA_017305815.1. GTDB lineage: Bacteria > Pseudomonadota > Alphaproteobacteria > Rhizobiales > Kaistiaceae > Kaistia > Kaistia nematophila. The sequence continues at coordinate 1,147 of JAFKJZ010000714.1, read as the reverse complement.
GATTCCTGAACCCGCTGTGATGCGGCCGACACAGCATGGTAAGGAAATTGTGAATAGCGCTGCGGGGAGGCCGGCGGGCGTGCCTTTCGACCCCATCCCGGCAGTTCCGGCGGGCGCGGTTCTGCCGCGAGCGGGGAGGCGGCTCTCTCGCGCTGCGTCGAAGGGATAGGGCGCCCGCCGTCTTGGCCGGGCGTTCAGACGTGGCGGCTCAATCCCTGCCGCCGTCGAGGACGACGAGATGCTGATGACGGCGGCCGGCCGCAAGCGGCGGCTCGCTCGCCGCAGGCCGGCCGAGTGGCGCCGGGGAGGCCACCGGGGGCGGCGGGACCAGGACCGCTGGCGATCTCCAACTGAGGGATCGGATGCAGGCCGAGCCAATAGGGGCGCTCCAGCGGCGCCAGCAGGCCGAGGACGCGGTCGATGCGCCTCCCGTCCTGGCTGACGGGCAGAAGCAGCATTTCGGCCGTGAGCGGATTGCCTCGCCCGGTGCGGCCGAGGACCTCCAGAACTGCCGTCGCGCCGTTGCTCACGATTGCGCCAAGCGCCGAGGTCAACGCGTCGCGGTCTGCGCTCGGCCAGAGCGAGAGGAAATCCGATCCCGTCAATTCGCGACCAAGGTTGGCGCAGAAGCGGGTGCCGGCGAGGCGGAACGGGGCCGTGCCCGGCGCCGCGGCATCGAGGATGAACAGGTCGCCCAGCAGCGGGACGATAGCAGCGGGCTCGATCGCACTGCGCAGCGGCGCAGGACTGCCGCCACGCTTGCGGAGCCAATACGCATGCAGCTGCTGGGTCGAGGAATGCCTCATAGATATGCGAAGCTCATGAGCGCGCTGTGGCCGGTTTTGCTGGCGTCACAACGCCTTGCGGGTCGGGCGGGCGGATGATGGGGGAGAGAAAATGCCGCCTCGGATGGGCTCATAGCAGATGGCGCGACCGACGGGGCAAAAGCCGCAGGATAGGGTTACGCACAAGTTGAGGGCATTTCGATATTGATCTTAAATTTGAAGCATGACAGGTTACGTCGCGTTCACGGGGCGTCTTATGCCGGGGGGCTAGACGGGGCGTGACGAAGGCCGTCCGTGCGTGCCCGTCTGAGAAGCGCGCCGGACGGCCGATCCATTTCTAAGCCCCTGTTTCCTCTCGTGGC
>JAFKJZ010000390.1:7450-7967 GCA_017305815.1 Hyphomicrobiales bacterium | reverse complement strand
AACTGGCGCTGAAGCCGGGCGAACGCGTTTTTCTCACACCGGATTCGACGCATATCCACCGGTTCGACCGTGACGGCAAGGTGATCGTTCAGTAGCTTGACGTCGCCCCACGGCGAATTCTCAGGAGGAAAAGAATGTATTTCGAAAAGCTTCGGCTCGACGGCAAGGTCGCGCTCGTGACGGGCGGCGGCCAGTCGATCGGCCTGGCTACCGTCGAGGCGCTGGCCGAAGCCGGCGCCAAGGTGATCATCGCCGACCGGGACGAGGCGGTCGCCAAGGCCGGCCAGGCCAGCCTGAAAGCCAAGGGCCATGACGTCGACGTGGTGGTGATGGACGTGACCGACTCGGCCCGCGTCAACCAGGTCGCGGACGAGGTCGTCGCCAAGCATGGCAGGATCGACATCCTCGTCAACAATGCCGGCATCGCCCGCAGCATGGTGCCGGCCGAGACGGTCGCCGACGAACTCTGGCTGAACGTCATCGACGTCAACCTGAACGGCACCTACTGGTGCTGCCG
>JAFKJZ010000390.1:0-7392 GCA_017305815.1 Hyphomicrobiales bacterium | reverse complement strand
GCCGACCTATATCAACACGCCGCTGGCCGCCAACGTCCTCAAGGAAAACCCTGACATGGCGGAAGCCTGGCTCGGCGGCACGCCGATGGGCCGCATGGGCGAGACCGACGAGATCGCCTCGGTCGTGCATTTCCTCGCCAGCGACGCGGCCAGCCTGATGACCGGCTCGATCGTCTCGGCCGACGGCGGCTATACCTGCTGGTAGTCAGGCCGATTGCGCCAACGCGGCCACCCGCTTGAGATCGTCCAGAAAGCGCGCGTACTCGCGCGCTTTTTCGTTTTGGTCGGGCAGGCGCAGCAGGAAGGACGGATGGATCGTCGCCAGCAGCGTCGCGCCGCCCCCGGTCGTCAGGAACTGCTCGCGCGCCGAGGCCAGCGTCATCGTCTTTCCGGTCAGGCTCCGCACCGCCGTCAGCCCGAGCGCGACGACCAGGCGCGGCCGCAGGAGGTCGAGTTCCTGCGCCAGCCAGCCATGGCAGGCGACGATGTCAGCGACATCAGGCTTCTGGTGCAGCCGGCGCTTGCCGCGCGGCACGAATTTGAAGTGCTTCACCGCATTGGTGACATAGACGCGCGTCCGGTCGATGCCGGCCTCCCGCAGCGCGGCGTCGAAGACCTGTCCGGCCGGCCCGACGAAGGGGCGCCCGGCGAGATCCTCCTGATCGCCCGGCTGCTCACCGACAAACACGATCCCGGCGTCCTCAGGCCCCTCGCCAAAGACGGTCTGCGTCGCCGACGCCCAGAGCGGGCAACGCCGGCAGCCCGCCGCCTCGTCGCGCAGCGCCTCAATCGAGCCGGCAGCCGCCGGCGCTTCGGCCGGTGAAGCGGGCGCGGGCCGCTGCGGTCTCGGATTTTCTGGTGTCGCGGCTGACTGAACCATCTCGGCGCTCCTTCGCTCCGCCTGGTCGATCAGCGGTTTAATGAGCGAGGCCTCGGGCAGGTTGCGCCAGTATTTCCGCGGCATCTCCGACATCATCGCCTGCACCTTCAGCCGGGCGGGATTGAAGATCGCCGCGTAGTAACGCCGCCAGAGATCCTCCAGCGCGTCCTCGCCGGGAGCGGCCGAGCGATCGACGCCCTCCGAAAAGCGCAGGACCTCGCCGTCCCAATGCACGCTGCGCTCCGGCGTCAGGATCGACCAGCGCATCGAGGCGAAGCGGCGGACGAAGAAGGGCGCCGCCGCCTCAACGATGTGATGTTCCGGCTCGAACCAGGCGATGAAGCATTCGCCCGCCTCGGTCTCGACGGCGCGGAAGCGGCAAAGCATCTTGTAGAGCAGCGCGAAACGTTCGGGATCCGCATGCAGGATCGCGGTTTCGGCGAGATCGAGAAATCCGCGCGGCACCGCGAAGGCCGGCTCTTCCGGCGGCGCTGCCGTGGGTTCTGAAGACACCGCGCCAAAGAGATCGACGCTTTCGCCGGCCACGCTCCAGACCACCTCGGCCGGATCGACGCCCTGCCGCGCCAGCCGCCGCGCGGCATCACGCCAGCCCTCGAAATCGGTCGGTCCTGCAAGCGCGATCCGGCGCATGGCTAGAACGGCAGTTGCATCTGCACCGGTTTCGGCCGCAGCAAGGCGGGCAGGTGTTCCGAATCGAGCAGGCCGGACGGCTTGTGGTCGCCGAGCACGACGAAGGGCATCAGCTTGGCGAGCGGCAGGCGCCGCCGGGCGAGGTCGTCGCTGCGCAGCGTGCGATGGCGGCGGGCGGAGATGAGCCGTTCCACCGTCTTGGCGCCGAGCCCCGGCACGCGCAAGAGCTCCTCGCGGCCGGCGCGGTTGAGATCGACGGGAAAGCGGTCGCGATGGGCGAGCGCCCAGGCGAGCTTCGGGTCGATATCGAGGTCGAGCATGCCACCCTGGCCGCCGATCTCCGACACCTCGAAGCCGTAGAAGCGCAGCAGCCAGTCGGCCTGGTAGAGCCGGTGCTCGCGCATCAGGGGCGGAGCGGCCGGCGGCAGCTTGCGGCTCGCATCGGGGATCGGGCTGAAGGCGGAGTAATAGACCCGCTTCAGCCTGTAGGAGCCATAGAGATTGGCGGAGAGATCGAGGATCGAGCGGTCGGTCGATGCGTCGGCGCCGACGATCATCTGCGTGCTCTGGCCGGCCGGCGCGAAGCGGCGCGCATGCTTCAGGTGCTGTTCCGATTTCGCCTCGTCGAGCTTCAGCCGCAGCCGTCCCATGGTGCGGCGGATCGAGGGAACGCTCTTTTCCGGCGCCAGTGCCGCCAGCCCCTGCTCGGTCGGCAGCTCGACATTGATCGACAGCCGATCGGCATAGAGCCCCGCCTCGGTGATCAGCGCCTCGCTCGCCTCGGGAATCGTCTTCAGGTGGATGTAGCCCTGGAAGCCGTGCTCGACCCGCAGCGACCGCGCCACCGCCACCACCTGCTCCATCGTGTAGTCGGGATTGCGGATGATGCCGGAGGAGAGGAACAGGCCTTCGATATAGTTGCGGCGGTAGAAATCGAGCGTCAGCTTGACGATTTCCGCGATGGTGAAGCGGGCGCGCGGCACGTTGGACGAGGCGCGGTTGACGCAATAGAGGCAGTCGAAATTGCAGGCATTGGTCAGGAGCACCTTCAGGAGCGAGATGCAGCGGCCGTCCGGCGCATAGGAATGGCAGATGCCCATGCCCTCGGTCGAGCCGATGCCCTTGCCGGCGGCCGCGTGCCTGGTATCGGTGCCGCTCGAGGCGCAGGACGCGTCATACTTCGCCGCATCCGCCAGAATTCCGAGCTTTTCCAGCAATTCCATCGCCGCCACCTCTCGCATGTTCACGATATGTTCTAGGGTGACAACCCGTTGACGGCAAGGGGGCCGCCGATCGCGGGAGGGAGGGTGTCAGGTCCGCAGCGGCGGGTCGCTCTCTCCCGGCACCAGCTCCATCGGCCAGATCTTCTGCGTGACGCCCTGCGGATAGTGGTCGCGATAGGCGGGCATGGTGGCGAGCAGCGATTGCGCCAGCTCGACGCCGACGTCGTGCAGCGACAGCCGGTAGCAGGTCAGCGCCGGCGACAGGAAGCGCGACTGCGGGCTCTGGCGCAGCCCGATGATCGCCATGTCGCGGCCCGGCGTGAGGCCGGCATCGAGCAGGCGGCGATAGAAGCCCATCGCCAGGCTCTCATTGACCAGCACGACGGCCGTCGGCGGCTCCGGCAACGCCAGCAGCCGGTCGCAGACCCGGTAGCCGCCGAGCTCGGTGATCTCGCCGCGGATGACGATGTCGGGATCGTAGGCGATGCCGTGCGCGGCGAGCGCGGCGCGGTAGGCCTCCTCGAAGACGAAGCTCAGATTGATGCCGCGCTCGGTGTTGGCGAGCGCGATGCGGCGATGGCCGCCGGCGACGAGCCGGGCGACCGATTGCGCCGCGATGCCCTCGAAATCCATGTCGATCCAGGAATGCTCGCCGCCCGACAGGCTGCGGCCGAGCGTGACGAAGGGAATGCCGCGATCGATCAGATAATCGATGCGCGGATCCTGGCGCTGGGTCGCCGAGAGGATCAGGCCGTCGGCGAACTGGCGCGAGACGACGCGGCGGACATGGTCGAACGGGTCGTCCTCGGAAGCACAGGGCAGCACGACGAGGTCGAGCTTGTGGCGGGCGAAGACCATCTGCACGCCGTCGAAGACGCTCATGAAGAAGGTGTCGCCCTGCGTCCTGGTCTCGACATTGGTCTCGATGGTGAAGCCGATGACGTTGGTGGTTCCCTGACGCAGGCTGCGGCCGGACTGGTTGGCGACATAACCCATCGCGTCGGCGGCGGCGAGCACCCGCTTGCGTGTCTCCGGATTGACGTCGGCGCGGCCGTTCAGGGCGCGCGAAACCGTGCCGATCGAGATGTTCAGCTGCTGCGCCAGTTCCTTGATGCTCAACGGAGCGCCTCCTCCCTCGCCCGGTCGATCCGCTCGCGCGGAACGCCTTGCGTACATCATTTTAGCCGGCGCGTGCACCCGGTCGATCAACATCGACCGCGGGTTGCCACGATTGCCGCGCTTGACAAGCGTACCTCAATTTGGTGTCATCGTAAACGTTTACGGCCTTATTGCATCGCACCGTAAACGTTTGCGGTGCAATGATCGAGGAACTGGCCGTGGGAGGAATACCGGAATGCAACGTGCCGTACTGATCGGTTGCGGAGCGATGAGCCGTGCCTGGCTCGCCGCTGCGAAGACCATCGACAACCTCCAGATCGTCGGCCTCGCCGACATCAATCCCGACGCGGCCCGTGCCCGCGCGGCCGAGTTCGAGCTCGGCGACATCGTCATCGCCACCAACATCGAGGACCTGATCGCCGAGGCCAAGCCGGATGTCGTCTTCGACGTCGTCATCCCCGGCGCCCGCCATCACATCGTCTCGACGGCGCTCGCCGCCGGCTGCCATGTCCTCTCCGAAAAGCCGATGGCCGAGACGCTCGACCAGGCGCGCGACCTGATCGCCCGCGCCAGGGCCGCCGGCAAGCTGCATGTCGTCGTGCAGAACCGCCGCTATCTCGAAGGCGTGCGCCGCATCCGCAACGCCATCGAGGCCGGCGCGATCGGCGACGTCACCTCGATCCATTGCGATTTCTTCCTCGCGCCGCATTTCGGCGGCTTCCGCGAGACGATGGACCACGTGCTGCTGCTCGACATGGCGATCCACACCTTCGACGCCGCCCGCTTCATGTCGGCCAACGTGCCGGAAGCCGTCTATTGCCGCGAATGGAACCCGAAGAACTCCTGGTACAAGCAGGGCTCCTCGGCCGCGGCGATCTTCGAGTTCGGCGACGGCGTCATCTTCAACTACCGCGGCAGCTGGTGCGCCGACGGGCTGATGACCAGCTGGGAATCGGCCTGGCGCATCGTCGGCACCCGCGGAACGCTCGTCTGGGACGGGCATCAGGACATTCGTGCCGAGGTCGCCGGCCAGGCGATCGACGGCCTGTTTTCCGAGGTGGCCGCCAGCGAGATTCCTCCACTCGCAGAGTCCGACCGGACCGGCGGCCACCTTGGGGTCATGCAGGATTTCATCGCCGCGACGCGCGGCGGGCCGGAGCCGGAGACGGTCGGCCACCAGAACATCAACAGTCTCGCCATGGTGTTCGGCGCCATCGAAAGCGCCGAAACCGGACGCCGCGTCGAAATCACGATCTGAACCTTGCTGGCCCGCGCCCCCCGCGACGCACGGCCTAAACGCTCCAGGGAATTGAAGCCTTGACCAATCCGCTTCTCGACATCCGCATCGGTACGATGATCAAGGGGAACCTCCCCGATCCGGCCGCCTACGTCAGGCAGATCCTGCCGCTCGGCTTCGAGTCGATCGAGCCGTTCTTCTGGCAGACCATCGGCGGCAAGGACATTCCGAAGCTCGCCGCCGAGCTGAAGGAAGCGATCGGCGACGCCGACGTGAAGATCGACACGCTCGGCATGTTCGGCAATCCGCTCGAGACCACCGACATCGACCAGCAGACGCTGGAAGGCTGGAAGACGCTGATCGACAACGCGCACCTGTTCGGCGCCAAGACGATCGCCGGCTTCACCGGCCGCATCCGCGGCAAGTCGATCGAGGAGAGCCTGCCGCGCTACAAGCAGGTCTGGAGCGAGCTGGCCAAGCGCGCCGCCGACAAGGGCGTCCGCCTCGCCTTCGAGAACTGCGCCATGGACGGCAACTGGGCGACCGGCGACTGGAACATCGCGCACAATCCCGACGCATGGGAACTGATCTTCAACGAGACGCCGGACGACAATATCGGCCTCGAGTGGGAGCCGTGCCATCAGATGGTCTATCTGATCGACCCGATCCCGCAGATCCGCAAATGGGCGCCGAAGATTTTCCACGTCCACGGCAAGGACGCGACCATCCGCTGGGACGTCATCCGCGAGAGCGGCGTGTTCGGCAAGCATCCCTTCGTGCAGATGCGCTCGCCGGGCTTCGGCGACAGCGACTGGACCCGTGTCATCAGCGAGCTGCGCCTCGCCGGCTACAAGGGCTGCATCGACATCGAAGGCTGGCACGACCCGGTCTACCGCAACGAGCTCGAGATCACTGGCCAGGTCAAGTCGCTGAACTATCTGAAGGAAGCCCGCGGCGGCCTTTCCTTCATCGCCAATCCGGCCTGATCCCTCAGCGGCCGGACACTCCCAACCCCGCCGGCACGCCGGCGGGAACTGCCCCGGGGCCCTGCCCCGCCACGCAGGAGGAGCGTGGGTTCGAGACATCGCCACCAAGGAGGAAACCGATGGCGAATATTGCGAAGAAGATCCTGTTGAGCGCGGCGGGCATGATGGCCCTGACCGCTGCCGCTGCGGCGGAGCCGGTCGAGCTGAACGTCTGGACGATCGATCGCCAGGCGGACCCGGGCTACGTCTACGTGATGGCGGACGAGTTCCAGAAGCTGCATCCCGACATCAAGATCAACATCAAGCGCGTCGAATTCGCCGACTGGGCGAACGACATGATGCGCGCCGTCGCGACGGGCACGACCCCCGACATCGGCTATGTCGACAATCCGAACATGCAGTTCCTGTCGTCGAAGCGCGCGCTGCTCGACATCACGCCGTACCTCGCCGACTCGAAGATCGTCGACACCTCGAAGATCTATCCCGGCCCGCTCTCGACCATCACCTGGGATGGCAAGATCTACGGCCTGCCGCGCGGCTCCAACACCCTCGCGCTCTACTACAACGCCGACATGTTCAAGGCCGCCGGCCTCGATCCGGACAAGCCGCCGCAGACCTGGCAGGAGCTCTACGAGACCGCCAAGAAGCTGACCGACCCGGCGAAGAACGTCTACGGCCTCGCCTTCTCGGCGAACGGCAACGAAGAGGGCACGTTCCAGTTCCTGCCCTGGGCCCAGTCGGCTGGCGCGGACTATGACAACATCGCCGCCGACGGCGCCGTGAAGGCGCTGGAGCTTTGGCAGAAGATCATCGACGAGAAGATCGCCTCGCCGGACACGCTGATCCGCGGCCAGTACGATTCGATGGCCACCTTCAACGCGCAGAACGCCGCCATGGGCATCTCCGGCCCGTGGGAGCTGCCGCGCATGTCGAAGGACGCCAAGTTCGACTTCCGCGTCGCCAAGCTGCCGGTCTGGAACGTCGGCGACAAGCCGGCCTCCGCGCTCGGCGAGGGCAACAACGCCATCTTCGCCAAGACCAAGCACCCGAAGGAAGCCTTCCTCTTCCTCGAGTACCTCTACTCGCAGATGCCGCGCGTCTGGAACGAGTTCGGCTTCGTCCCGTCCTATCCGGTCGAGGTGAAGGACCCGAAGTGGCCGGCCGCCTACGCGATCTTCGTCGAATCGATGCAGAACGCCCGCGCCCGCGGCCCCTCGCCTGACTGGGCCAAGAGCTCGACGCCGATCTCGACCGCGATCCAGCAGGCGCTGACGCACAAGACCGACGCCAAGACGG
>JAFKJZ010000389.1 GCA_017305815.1 Hyphomicrobiales bacterium | reverse complement strand
CTGGCAGCGTTGTTCGTTTCGCGGCGGCCTGTCCGGCGAAGCCTGGCGGCGCTCGCCATGCTCGGGCCCGGCCTTGCCCTGGCCGCGACCGGCCATGCCGCTGCCGCGGATCCGCAACTGCTGATGCGGCCGCTGGTGTTCCTGCACGCCTCGGCGATCGCGGCCTGGGCCGGGGCGCTCCTGCCGCTAGTGGTGGCGCTCGCTGCCGGCGGCGGCCGCGCCGCGCTCGCCCGCTTCTCGGTCGCGGCGCCGGCCGTCTTCGCCCTCCTGTTCGCCTCGGGCGCGGCGATCGCCGTCGTCCAGCTCGGGTCCGTCGATGCGCTGTGGACGACCGGCTATGGCCGGGTGCTTGCCGCCAAGCTGGCGGCCGTGGCGTTGGTGCTGGCGATCGCCGCGCACAACCGCTTCGCGCTGACGGCGCCGGTGCTGCGTGGCGACGGGCGCGCGACACGCCGCCTCGTCGGATCGATCGTCGCCGAGATCGCGTTGGTCCTGGCGATCTTCGGCCTCGCCGCGCTCTGGCGCTTCACGCCGCCGCCGCGCGCGCTCGACGTCGCCTTGCCGGCGATCGAGGTGCACCTGCATGGCGAGAAGGCGATGGCCGAGGTGGTGGTGACGCCGCATCGCCAGCGGGACGCCACCGTCGAGGTCGAGCCGCTCGATGGCGACGGCGTGCCGTTCCGGCCGCTCGAGGTGACGCTGGCGCTGGCCCCGGCCGGCGGCGGCATGGAGCCGATTCGGGGGGCGGCGACGCCGGGCGCGGACGGTCGATGGCAGGCGACGATGCCGGGCCTGGCTGCGGGCGGGACCTGGACGATCCGGCTCGATCTCCTCGTCAGCGATTTCGAAAAGGCGCAACTGCAAGGCGAAATCACGCTTCCCGCGCCGTGATATCCCCACCGCGCCGGTGCACAAGGCCGGCGCGGACGCCGCTTTGGCCAGCCCTGAGTTGCCTACCTCATTTCCTGATGATATTTCATCACCAGGGAGGAGTACCTCGTGGGCAAGACGACGCTTCAGGACGTCGCCCGGGAGGCTGGCGTCAGTCTCGCGACGGTGGATCGTGTGCTGAACGGGAGAGCCGGCGTCCACGCGCGAACTGTCGAAAAGGTGCAGGCGGCTGTCGATCGGCTGAACTATCAGCCGGATCGGATGGCGTCGCGCCTGGCGCGCGGCCGTGATTATCGCTTCGAAATCATCCTTCCGATCGGCTCGAACGAGTTCATGCGGGTGCTCGAGACCGAGTTCCGCGCCACCGCCGAGCGCTACGTGCATGAGCGCGTGCTTCTCAACATCACGCTCGTCGACGTCTTCGACGGCGAGGCGCTGGCCAATGCGCTGGAGGCGCTGCCGGCCGAGATCGACGGCGTCGCCGTTGTCGCCCTCGATCATCCCGCCGTCGCCGAGGCGATCAACACCATCGCTGATCGCGGCATCGCCGTCGTCACGCTGGTCTCCGACCTGCCGGGCACGCGCCGCGCCCATTTCGTCGGCATCGACAATTCCGCTGCCGGCCGCACCGCCGCCAGCCTGCTCGGCCGTTTCCTCGGCCATCGCAGCGGCAAGGTCGGGCTGATCGCCGGTTCGCTGGCGCTGCGCGACCACATCGAGCGCCAATACGGCTTCGAGCAGGTGGTGGCGCGCGAATATCCGGATCTGGAAGTGCTGCCGGTGCGCGAAGGGCGCGACGAGGACGACCGCGTCCGTCGCGTCGCCGAGGCCCTTCTGGCCGAGCACGAGGACCTGGTCGGCATCTACAATGTCGGCGCCGGCACGCCCGGCGTCGTGACGGCGCTGGAGAAGACCGGTCACACGCGTGACATCGTCTTCGTCGCTCATGAGCTGACCGCCATCAACCGCCGCAACCTGATCCGCGGCTCGATCGATGCGATCATCAATCAGGATCCGGGCCATATGGCGCGCAGCGCGGCCCGCATCCTTCTGGCGATGCGCGAGGGGATGGAGATCGTCCCCGGCCAGGAGCGCATCAAGATCGACATTTTCATCCGGGACAACGTTCCCTAGCGGGCGCTTGCTCCAGTTTTCAACCGACGACGGGCGCCAGCCCGGGACGAAATATCCGAAGGAGGTTTTCGATGAAGACGATCAAGGGGCCGGCCATCTTCCTGGCGCAGTTCGCCGGCGACGCGGCGCCGTTCAACTCGTTCGACGCGATCTGCGGCTGGGCAGCCTCCCTCGGTTACAAGGGCGTTCAGATCCCGACCTGGGACAGCCGCCTGATTGACCTCAACAAGGCGTCGGAATCGAAGGATTACTGCGACGAGCTGGCCGGCACCGCCGCCAAACACGGCCTCGCGATCACCGAGCTCGCCTCCCACATCATCGGCCAGTTGGTCGCCGTGCACCCCGTCTATGACGAACTGATGGACGGTTTCGCCGTTCCGGCGGTCCGCGGCAATCCGAAGGCGCGCCAGGAATGGGCCGTCGACCATCTGAAGCGTTGTGCGAAGGCCTCGAGGAATCTCGGCGTCAAGGCGCATCCGACCTTCTCGGGCGCGCTCGCCTGGCCGTTCCTCTATCCGTTCCCGCAGCGCCCGGCCGGCCTGGTCGAGGAAGCCTTCGCCGAGCTCGGCAAGCGCTGGACCCCGATCCTCGATGTCTTCGAGGAGAATGGCGTCGACGTCGCCTACGAGATCCATCCGAGCGAGGATCTGCATGACGGCATCACCTTCGAGATGTTCCTCGATGAGGTGAAGAACCATCCGCGCGCGAACCTGCTCTACGATCCCTCGCACTTCGTGCTGCAGCAGCTCGACTATCTCGACTACATCGACATCTACCACGAGCGCATCAAGGCCTTCCACGTGAAGGACGCCGAGTTCAACCCGACCGGCCGCCAGGGCGTCTATGGCGGCTTCCAGAGCTGGGTGAACCGCGCCGGCCGCTTCCGTTCGCTCGGCGACGGCCAGGTCGATTTCGGCTCGATCTTCTCGAAGCTGACGGCCTATGACTATGACAGCTGGGCCGTTCTCGAATGGGAATGCGCGCTGAAGCATCCGGAGGACGGCGCGCGCGAAGGTGCGGAGTTCATCAAGCACCACATCATCCGCGTCACCGAACACGCCTTCGACGATTTCGCCGGTTCCGGCACCGACGAGGCGGCCAACCGCCGCATTCTCGGCATCGCCTGAACCCGGCAACGCAGCAAGGATCGGAAAACATCATGGCAATCGGAGCCAGCAAGGAAGAAGCCACCAGCCGTCGCATCCGCCTCGGCATGGTCGGCGGCGGTCAGGGCGCGTTCATCGGCGCGGTTCACCGCATCGCCGCGCGCATCGACGACCAGTATGAGCTCGTCGCCGGCGCGCTGTCGTCGGATCCGGCCCGCGCCAAGGCGTCGGCCAAGGATCTCGGCATCGCCGACGATCGCGCCTACACCTCGTTCGAGGAAATGGCCAAGGCGGAAGCAGCCCGTCCGGACGGCATCGAGGTCGTCTCGATCGTCACGCCGAACCACATGCACGCGCCCGCCGCCAAGGCGTTCCTGAAGGCCGGCATCCACGTCATCTGCGACAAGCCGATGACGCTGACGGTCGACGAGGCGAAGGAACTGGTGGATCTGGTGCAGTCGTCGGGCAAGATCTTCGCCCTGACGCACAACTACACCGGCTATCCGATGATCCGCCAGGCGCGCGCCATGGTCGCCGCCGGCGAGCTCGGCGAGATCCGCCTGGTGCAGGCCGAATATCCGCAGGACTGGCTGACCGAGCGCGCCGAGGCGACCGGCTCCAACAAGCAGGCCGAATGGCGCACCGATCCCGCCCGTACCGGCGCCGGCGGCTGCATCGGCGACATCGGCACCCACGCCTACAATCTCGCCTGCTACGTCTCCGGCCTCGAGCTCGACGAGCTGCTGGCCCAGCTTTCCACCTTCGTCGAGGGCCGCAAGGTCGATGACGACGTGCAGATCCTGCTGAAGTGGAAGGGCGGCGCCAAGGGCATGCTCTGGGCGAGCCAGGTCGCGGTCGGCAACGAGAACGGCCTGAAGCTGCGCGTCTACGGCACCAAGGGCGGCCTGGAATGGACGCAGGCGGACCCGAACTATCTCTGGTTCACCCGCTTCGGCGAGCCGAAGCAGCTCCTGACCCGCAACGGCGCCGGCGCCTGGGCAGAAGGAACCCGCGTCAGCCGCGTGCCCGGCGGTCATCCAGAAGGCTATCTGGAAGGCTTCGCCAACATCTATACCGAAGCGGCCCGCGCCATTCATGCCGCGCGCGACGGCAGCCCGGTCGATCCGGCGGTAAACTACCCGACGGTGCAGGATGGCCTTGTCGGCATGCAGTTCATCCAGGCGGCCGTGGCTTCTTCCGCAGCGGGTAACGTCTGGACCAAGGTCGGCTGACAACCATCACCTGGGGAGGAGAGATGGTGACGACAGCAAGGCCGCCTCTCCTCGAGGCGGTGGAGATCTCGAAGTCGTTCGGACCGGTCGAGGTGCTGGGGGATATCAACCTGGCCCTCGAACCCGGCGAAGTGCACGCCATCATCGGCGAGAACGGCGCGGGAAAATCCACGTTGATGAAGATCCTCGCCGGCCATCTGGCGCCGACGAGGGGAGAGCTGAAGCTCGACGGGACGCCGGCCGTGCTGGCCGGCCCCGTCGACGCGGAAGCGCGCGGCATCGTGCTGGTGCACCAGGAGATCCTGCTCGCACCCGACCTGACCGTTGCGCAGAACATCTATCTCGGCCGCGAGATCCGGAAGGGCCTCTCGGTCGACGACAAGGCGATGAACAAGGGCGCGGCGGAAGCCGTACGCGCGCTCGGCGTCGACATCGATCCGACCATCACGGTCGGCCGGCTCTCGATTGCCCAGCGCCAGCTTGTGCAGATCGCCCGCGCATTGCTGGTGCCGCATCGGGTCGTCATCTTCGACGAGCCGACGGCATCCCTTACGCTGACCGAGACCGAAGCGCTGCTGCGCGTCATTCTCGACATCAAGAAGAAGGGCGCTGCCGTCCTCTTCATCTCGCACCGCCTGCCGGAGGTGAAGGAGATCGCGGACCGGGTGACGGTGCTGCGCGATGGCAAGCTGATCACGACCCGTTCGGCCGAGGGGCTTGAGCCCGTCGACATGGCGCGGCTGATGGTCGGCCGCGACGTCGCCAAGCTTTATCCCGACCGCGTTGGCACCAAGGCGGAGGACTATGCCCTCGAGGTGGAGGCGCTGGACGTGCCCGGCTATGCGCAGGGCGCTTCGTTCAAGCTGAAGCGCGGCGAGATCCTCGGCTTTGCCGGCCTGGTCGGCGCTGGGCGGACCGAATTGCTGGAGGGCGTCGTCGGGCTGCGGCCCGCGCATGGCCGGATGAAGCTGGATGGGAAGCCGGTCCAGTTTGTCACGGTGCGCGACAGCATGCGGGCCGGCATCGTCTATCTGAGCGAGGACAGGAAGGGCAAAGGCCTGCTGCTCGCCCAGAAGCTCGGCATCAACCTGACGCTCGCGGCCCTTGGCCAGTTCCTGCGCGGCATGCTGATCGACCGCCGCAAGGAAGCGAAGGCGCTCGACGACGCCATCGCCGAGTTCGACATCCGCACCCGCGACAAGGAACTGCTCGCCGGCCAGCTTTCCGGCGGCAACCAGCAGAAGCTGCTGCTCGCCAAGATGATGCTGCTCGACCCGAAAATCGTCATCATCGACGAGCCGACGCGCGGCATCGACATTGGCACCAAGGAGCAGATCTACAAGTTCATCGCCGAGCTGGCGCAGAGCGGCAAATCGGTCATCGTCATCTCGTCCGAGATGCAGGAGGTGATCGGCGTCTGCGACCGCATCTTGGTCATGCGTAACGGGCGGATCGTCGGCGAGGTGACCGGCGAACACATGACAGAAGACGAGATCGTCGTCCTGGCGACAGGCGTCACATCGAGGGAGGCCGCCGTCACGGCGGAACACGCATGACCGATACGACGGCCAACAAGACCGCCGCCCGCCGCTCGTTCGGCGACATCGATCTGCGCGCCGTGGCGCCCTTCGTGGCGCTCGCCGTGCTGCTGGTGCTCGGCGCGCTGGTGAACCCCAACTTCCTCGGCCTCGACAACCTGCTGAACGTGCTGACGCGCAGCGCCTTCATCGCGATCATCGCGGTCGGCGCCACCTTCGTCATCTCGGCTGGCGGCCTCGACCTTTCCGTCGGC
>JAFKJZ010000555.1 GCA_017305815.1 Hyphomicrobiales bacterium | reverse complement strand
CCCGACATGGCCGAAGCCACATCCGCCCCCATCAAGGTGATCTACGACACCGATCCCGGCATCGACGACGCCATGGCGCTGCTGTTCCTCGAATATGCGCCCAGCATCGACCTCGTCGGCATCACCACCGTGCTCGGCAATGCCTCGATCGACACCACCACGCGCAACGCGCTCTACATGAAGCAGCTCTTCAACCTCGCGGCGCCGGTGGCGCGCGGCGCCGGCAGGCCGCTCGCCGTGCCGATGGTCGAGGAGCCGCACTACATCCACGGCCATAACGGCCTCGGCGACGTGCCGATTCCCGAGACCCTGTCGGTCAAGGAACACGAGCTGCCGGCGCATCGCTTCATCATCGACATGGTGCGCAAGCACCCGCATGAGATCGTCATCGTCGCCGTCGGCCGCATGACCAACCTGGCGCTGGCGCTCCGCGAGGACCCCGGCATCGCCGAGCTGGTCAAGGAAGTCGTCATCATGGGCGGCGCCTTCGGCTTCTACGGCCATTCCGGCAATGTCACGCCGGTGGCGGAAGCCAACATCATCGGCGACCCGCACGCCGCCGACGAGATGTTCGCGGCCAAGTGGCCGGTCGTCGCCGTCGGCCTCGACGTCACCCAGGAATGCGTGATGACGACGGCCTACATGGAGCAGCTGCGCGACAAGGGCGGCAAGGCCGGCCAGTTCTGCTGGGACATCTCGCGCTTCTACGAGGACTTCTATCGCCGCGCGACCGGCATCGACGGCATCTTCGTGCACGATTCCTCGGCTGTCGCCTACCTGATCGATCCGAGCCTGTTCACCACCCGCTCCGGCCCGATCAAGGTGGTCACCGAGGGCATCGCCATCGGCCAGACGATCCAGAAGTCCGCGCTGCGTTCCTTCCCGCCGTCGGCGTGGGACGGCCTGCCCGACCAGAAGATCTGCACCGCCGTCGACGGCCAGCGCTTCCTCGACCTCTACTTCGACACCATCGTCAAAGGCGCCGCCGAGCGCGCATAGGCGACTCTACCCTACCCTCGCCCGTCCGCGGGCGAGGGGTTCCGGCCGGCTTCCACTCGATTTTGCCTCTCCCCGGCCGGACAACCTCCGCCGTCATCCTCGCGGAGGCGAGGATCCATGCCGCCGGGTTCCCGCCGCATGAATCTCCCGAAGCCTCGGCTGAATGGATCCCGGCTCGGAGGCCGGGATGACGGTGAGCGTTGGCGGGCGCCCGAGAACAACCCGCCACCGTCCGGGCTCTCGCCTTCCCCAACCCTCCGTCGTCATCCCTGCGAAAGCAGGGATCCATGCTGCCGGGCTCCCGCCGCAGGAGCCTCCCAAAGGCTCGACTGGATGGATTCCGGCCCGGAGGCCGGGATGACGGCGAGCGTGGACTGACGCCCGAGAACAACCTGCCGCCGTCTGGGCCGATGCCACAGGCCCCAAAACGATTGACTCTGCCGCTACGAGAGCCTATCGGTTTCACATAAGTGATCGCGTCTCACATTTGTGAAAGCAATGCCGAGCGTCGCCAACCCCGTTCCGCCGACCCGTGACGAGCAGCGCGAGCACCGCATGGTGCAGGTCGCGAAGCTCTATTACGACCTTGAGCGGACCCAGAGCGAGATCGCCGAGGAAGTCGGTCTGACCCGCTGGCAGGTCAGCCGGCTGCTGCGCGACGCGCGCGAAACCGGCATTGTCCGCATCGCCATCGTCCCCCGCGCCCAGCGTCTGCCCGCGCTCGAATCCCGGCTGCAGACCGCCTTCGGCCTGCGCGAGGCGATCGTCGTGCCGTCGATGGGCGATGGTGACGTGGCGCAGGACGCGGTGGCGCAAGCGGCGGGGCAGTACCTGGCCGGCCTCAGCCCGCGCCCCGGCCTGGTCGGCGTCTCCTGGGGCCGCACCATGGCCTCCGTGGCGCACTGGCTGGCGCCCGGCTGGAACGACGGCGTCCGCGTCGTGCTGATGAACGGCGCCACCAATCTGAAATCGGCGACGCTGAAGACCAACACCGTTGCCGAGCGCTTCGCCGAGGCCGGCAACGGCACGGCCACGCTGCTGCCAGTGCCGGCGATCGTCGGCCGCGCCGAGACGCGCAGCGTGATCGAGGCCGATCCGGTAATCGCAAGCGTATTGAAACTCGCCGACGAGGCCCCCGTCGCCTGCTTCGGCCTCGGCGGCATGGCCGGATCGGTGCATGTCGAATCCGGCTACCTGACCGCCGCAGACGTCGACGGCCTCGTCGCCAAGAAGGCGGTCGGCGACCTGCTCGGCCGCTTCATCGACGCGGACGGCGCCATTGCCGACCCGACGCTCGACGCCCGCACCATCGGCCTGGCGCCGGAACGACTGCGCGCCAAGTCGCATTCGATCGGCGTCGCCTCGGGCCGCGCCAAGCACGCCGTCGTGCTCGCCGCCCTGAAGGCGCGCTACGTCAACGTCCTCGTCACCGACGAGGCGACCGCCCTCCACGCCTTGTCGAACCAAGCCTTGTCGAACCAAGCCTTGTCCGACCAAGCCTTGTCCGACCAAGCCACCAACGAAAAAGCCCTTTCCGAAGACCGGGAGAACACCCATGCCGGCTGACGGCTCCACGGAGCGCAAGACTGCGCCCGCATCGAATACCCCGCCCCTATCGAACGCCCTGAAGCGCAATGACGGCACGCCGCTGCATGTCGACTGGTTCGAGGGCGCCCAGGTCAACACCTCCGCCGCCGAGCGTCGCGCCGCGACGCTGACCACGCGGCGGACGGTGAAGAAGGAATACCAGGCCGCCTGGCTGGTGAAGGCGGTGACGCTGATGGACCTGACGACGCTCGCCGGCGACGACACGCCCGGCCGCGTCCAGCGCCTCTGCGCCAAGGCGCGCCGGCCGTTCCGCGAGGATCTGGTCGAGGCGCTCGGCCTCCAGGCCAACCCGCCAAAGGTCGGCGCCGTCTGCGTCTACCCGACCATGGTCGCCCCGGCCGTCAAGGCGCTCGAGGGCTCGGGCATCCCCGTCGCCTCGGTCGCCACCGGCTTCCCGGCCGGCCTGACGCCGCTGAAGCAGCGGCTGGAAGAGATCCACTACGCGGTCGGCGAAGGCGCGCACGAGATCGACATCGTCATCACCCGCGCCCATGTGCTGAACGGCGACTGGCAAGCGCTCTATGACGAAGTGGCCGCCATGCGCGAAGCCTGCGGCGAGGCGCATCTGAAGGCGATCCTCGCCACCGGCGACCTGAAGACGCTGCGCAATGTCTACAAGGCGTCGATGGTCGCCATGCAGGCCGGCGCCGACTTCATCAAGACCTCGACCGGCAAGGAAGACGTCAACGCGACGCTGCCGGTCAGCCTGGTCATGTGCCGCGCCATCCGAGACTACCTGGCGCTGACCGGCTTCAAGATCGGATTCAAGCCGGCGGGCGGCCTCCGCACCGCCAAGGACGCCATGGCCTGGCTGATCCTGATGAAGGAAGAGCTCGGCAATGACTGGCTCGAGCCCGACCTCTTCCGCATCGGCGCCAGCTCGCTCCTCGCCGACATCGAGCGGCAGATCGAGCACTACGTCACCGGCCGCTATTCCTCCACCATCCGCCACGCGCTCGCCTGAGGGGAACGATCATGGCACTCGTCAAGGACATCCTCGTCAGCATGGACTACGGCCCGGCCCCCGAAGCGAACGAACCCGTCGTCGGCTGGCTCGACCTGCACAAGGACGGCTTCAACCACTTCATCGACGGCAAGTTCGTCGCCCCGTCGGAAGGCAAGCGCTTCCCGGTGTTCAACCCGGCCCATGAGACCGAGCTGGCCCAGGTCGCGCAGGGCAGCGCCGCCGACGTCGACAAGGCGGTCAAGGCCGCCCGCAAGGCGTTCAAGTCGTGGTCGGCGCTGTCGGGTCATGAGCGCGCCGTCTATCTCTACGCCATCGCCCGCCACATTCAGAAGCGCGAGCGCTTCCTCTCCGTTCTGGAGACGATGGACAATGGCAAGCCGATCCGCGAGACGCGCGACATCGACATCCCGCTGGTCGCCCGCCACTTCTACCACCATGCCGGCTGGGCCGAGCTGGTCGAGAGCGAGTTCCCCGGCGAAGGTCCGGTCGGCGTCTGCGGCCAGATCATCCCGTGGAACTTCCCGCTGCTGATGCTGGCCTGGAAGATCGCCCCGGCGCTCGCCGCCGGCAACACGGTCGTGCTGAAGCCGGCCGAATACACGCCGCTCACCGCGCTCGCCTTCGCCGAGATCTGCCGCGAGGTCGGCCTGCCGGCCGGCGTCGTCAACATCGTCACCGGCGACGGCGTGACCGGCAACGCCATCGTCGAGCATGCCGACATCGACAAGATCGCCTTCACCGGCTCGACCGAGGTCGGCCGCATCATCCGCGAGAAGACCGCCGGCACGGGCAAGAAGCTGTCGCTCGAACTCGGCGGCAAGTCGCCCTTCATCGTCTTCGAGGACGCCGATCTCGACGGCGCGGTCGAGGGCGTGGTCGACGCGATCTGGTTCAACCAGGGCCAGGTCTGCTGCGCCGGCTCGCGCCTGCTGGTGCAGGAAGGCGTCGCCGAAGCGGTCTACGCAAAGCTGCGCGCCCGCATGGCAAATCTCCGCGTCGGCGATCCGCTCGACAAGTCGGTCGACATGGGCGCCATCGTCGACCCGGTCCAGCTGAAGCGCATCAAGGAACTGGTCGCGAAGGGCGAAGCCGAGGGCGCGACCCTCTTCCAGGCTAACAAGGGGTTACCAGCGAAGGGCTGTTTCTTCCCGCCGTCGCTGTTCACCAACGTCGCCCCGGCCTCCACCATCGCCGAGGTCGAGATCTTCGGACCGGTGCTGGCAGCCATGACCTTCCGCACCCCGGCCGAGGCGGTGGCGATCGCCAACAACAGCCGCTACGGCCTCGCCGCCTCGGTCTGGTCGGAGAACATCAACCTGTCGCTCGACGTCGCCGCCAAGCTGAAGGCCGGCGTCGTCTGGATCAACGGCACCAACATGTTCGACGCCGCAGCCGGCTTCGGCGGCTATCGCGAGAGCGGCTATGGCCGCGAGGGCGGGCGCGAGGGCATGGCCGAATATCTGAAGCCGGTCACCGACAAGCCCCTGAAGGCAGACGAGAAAGTCGCCGCCAAGCTGTCGCCGCTGCCGGTCGCCGACGAGGAGATCTCGGGCCTGCCGTCGATCGATCGCACCGCCAAGCTCTATGTCGGCGGCAAGCAGGCACGGCCCGACTCCGGCTATTCCTACACGGTGCTCGGCCCGAAGGGGCAGCCGATCAGCCAGGCCGGCCTCGGCAACCGCAAGGACATCCGCAATGCCGTCGAAGCGGCCGGCAAGGCGGGCTCGTGGGGCGGCGCCACGGCGCATAACCGCGCGCAAGTCCTTTATTACGTTGCGGAAAACCTCTCTTCCCGGGCCAAGGAGTTCGAGGCGCGCATCGTCGCCATGACCGGCGCCTCTGCCAAGGCGGCGGCGGAAGAGGTCGCGGTCTCGATCCGGCGGACGTTCTGGTACGCGGCGCAGGCCGACAAGTTCGACGGCGCGGTGCACTCGACCAAGTCGCGCCATGTCACGCTCGCCATGAACGAAGCCTTTGGCAACATGGGCATCCTCTGCCCGGACGAGGCGCCGCTGCTCGGCTTCGTCTCGCTGGTGATGCCGGCGATCGCGATGGGCAACCGCGTCGTCGTCGTCCCCTCCTCCAGCCATCCGCTGGCGGCGACGGACTTTTACCAGATCCTCGACACCTCGGACGTTCCGGCCGGCGTGGTCAACATCGTCACCGGCGAACGCGACGTGCTCGCCAAGACGCTGGCCGAGCACGACGATGTCGCAGCGCTCTGGTATTTCGGTTCGAAGGCCGGCAGTGCGCTGGTGGAGAAGGCTTCCAGCGGCAATCTGAAGCCGGTCTGGGCCAACCAGGGCATTCCGCGCCGCTGGACCGAAAACTCGGCGCAGGGCCGCGAATTCCTGCGTCGCGCTACCCAGGTCAAGAACATCTGGGTGCCTTACGGCGAATAGGCCTCAAGCTGGCTGCCCCTCCGCTTCGCCTGGCGCGGCGGAGGGACATCCAGCCGCTCTTGAGCCCGAGCCCGCGATCGACCATGCTGCGCGGCCGGCCGTGGGGGGAGCCATCGGTCCGGCGGGAGGGGCCATGGCCAACCAACTGGAGTCCAAAACGTTTCGCTGCGACGTCCCGAACGGGCCCGACGACGGAACGCTCCGCTATATCGAGGCGGCGGGCGCCTG
>JAFKJZ010000554.1 GCA_017305815.1 Hyphomicrobiales bacterium | reverse complement strand
GAGCACGAGCGCAATGCGGCGATCGGCAGGAGCCGACCCACCAAGCCGGATCCAGCGCGCGGCCTGCGCCGCGACGAAAGCGATGCGCTCGCGGTCGGCGCGGTAGACGACGATGCGGCTGTCGGTGCGGCCGTCGCTCTCGACCTCTTCCTTGAACGAGACCGCGCGGGTCAGGATGCGTCCATCGACCTCCGGCAGCACGACATTCATGATCAGGTCGCGCGGGCCGAGACCGCGGCTGGATTCCAGCCACGCCTCGCGGCTGGTGCCGGCGAAGACGACCTGCAGCACCGGCCGCCCGGCGCGGTCAAGCACGGTCGTCTCGTGTGCGCGGCCGGGACGCGAGATGGCAAAGGCCGTGGCATTGAGCACGATCGAAGGCGCGAGATCGTCGACCGCCTTTTCGACGAAGGCGGCGGCCGCCTCGTTCTTCAGGCTGGAGGCGAAGATCGCCGCGGTCGAAATCCCCTCGCGGTCGAGCGCCTCGATCAGCGCGTCGACGGGCTCGGTCGAGCCGCCGGGAATGACGGAGCGATAGAAGGTCAGCAGCGCCACGGGCCGGCCGGCCTCGCTGTGGCGCAAGGGCTCCGAGACCACGCCCTCGCCCGGCCGGTAGAAGCCGACTTCCGGCAGAACCTGCGGCTCCGGCGGCTGTTCGCCCTCGCCGATGACGTGTCTGCAATAGGCGAGCGCCCGGCCGATATTGACCGCGCCGCCCTCGGCGCAATAGCGCCAGAGTTTTTGAGCGATCTCCGGCGCCACGGTCGTGTAGGCCTCCAGCGCCGCGTCCCAGCGATCCTCACCCGGCACGACGACCATCTGCGGCCCGCCGGCGCGCGAAAGCGCCCGCAATGCCTCCAGCCCATAGGGCCAGTAGCCGACGCCGCCCATCATGCGGATGAAGACGAGCTTCGCCTTGGTGACCGTCTTTTCGAGGTAGAGATCGACCGAATAGGGATGCGTCAGCTGCATCAGATTGGCGAGACGCAGCGACGGCCCTTCCGGCTCGCGCGCGAAGGCCGAGGCGAAGGCGGCGAGTTCCGTATCCGCCGCCGACAGGATGATGATGTCGCCGGGCGACTGGTCGAGATCGACGGCGCTGCCGCCATCGTCGATCCGCTCCATTTCGCCGGCGACAAGATGCATGGCTCAGGCCTTGAAATGGGCCGAGATGGCAGCCGCGTCGAGGCCGCGCTCGCCGATCACCACGAGACGGCCGGCATTGCCGCCCGGCGCGAAATAGGTGTCGACGCGGGGGCCGACGGCCTGCACGACGGCGGGCGCCGCCTTGCCGGCGACCGACGCCCGGCCCTTGATGCGCAGCACGCCCTTTTCCGCCATGGCAGCGCGGACGCGACTGCCCAGCGCCTCGATCGACGGCAGTTCGGCGACATCGACGATGAAGGTGTCGAAATCGTCGTGATCGTGCTCCTCCCCTTCAAGGTCGTGATGGCTCTTGCGCTCGAAGGCGTCGTCTTCCGCCGCCGCCCCCACGCCGAGCAGCACCGATGCCGGCAGGCCCGATGCATTGGCATGAACGACGCGCGCTTCCTTGCGGGCATCGCGGGCGACGATCTCGGCCACTTCCTCGATCTGTTTGGCGTCGACCAGATCGGTCTTGGAAAAGACGATCAGATCGGCGCAGGAGAGCTGGTCTTCAAAGAGTTCCTCGATCGGATCCTCGTGATCGAGGGATTCGTCGGCGGCGCGCTGGGCGGCCACGGCCTCCTCGTCATGGGCGAAGCGGCCGGCCGCGACGGCCTCGGCATCGACGACGGTGATGACGCCGTCGATGGTGACGCGATGGCGGACGGTCGGCCAGGTGAAGGCGCGCACGAGCGGCTGCGGCAATGCCAGCCCGGATGTCTCGATGACGATGTGATCGGGCGCCGGCTCGCGGGCGAGCAGTTGCTCGATCGTCGGCAGGAAATCGTCGGCGACGGTGCAGCAGATGCAGCCATTGGTGAGCTCGATCACCGTATCCGGCTTGCAGTCGTCGTCGTCGCAATCCGACAGCAGCGAGCCGTCAAAGCCCATGTCGCCGAATTCGTTGACGATCAGCGCGATGCGGCGGCCTTCGGCGCCGGCGATCAGGTTGCGGATCAGCGTGGTCTTGCCGGCTCCCAGGAAGCCGGTGACGATGGTGGCGGGAATACGGGCGGTCAAAGGACGAACTCCGGGTTCGGATTGGGTTTCAGGCGCACCGGGAGGCCAGCGGCCACAAGAAAGACGGTCTGCACGGCGGCGGCGATCTTCTGATTGAGGCGGCCCTGCTCGTCGGCGAAGCGGCGAGCGAGCGCGTTCATCGGCACGATGCCGGAACCGACCTCGTTGGAGACCAACACGACCGGTCCCCTCGCTTCGGCGAGCGCGGCCGCCAGCGCGTCGCCCTCACTGACGACGTCACGTTCCGCTTCCATCAGGTTGGAGAGCCAGAGCGTCAGGCAATCGACGAGGATGACGCGGCCGGGATCGGCGAGATCAGCCAGCCGGGCTGTCAGGTCGAGCGGCTCTTCCACCGTCGTCCAGTCGAGGCCTCGCCGGTCGCGATGCGCCGAAATCCGCGCCTGCATTTCAGCATCGCGGATCTCGGCGGTGGCGAGGTAGGTGGCCGGCAACCCGGTGCGGGCCACCAGTTCCTCGGCGAAGCGGCTCTTGCCGGAGCGGGCGCCGCCGAGGACGAGCGCCGTGCGCGGCGCGGAAGGTGCCACGATCTCAGGCCGTCCGGGACAGGCGCTGATAGAGCCAGCCTGAGAAGAGGCCCGACAGCGCCCATAGCAGCGCGCTGACCACCAGCGAGGCCGCGACGAACTCGCCGCCGAGGCCAGCCGGATAGGAGGCTTCGAGCGTCGGCGGCACGGGTGCGCCGATCACATGCGGCAGCACGCCGATGACAAGGCCGGCAGCCTTCAGCAGCCACGAACCGCTGAAAACGATCAGCGCAAGGCCGATCGCCGAGGCAGCGACGGTCGAGAGCCACCAGACCTGCCGCGAGGTGACCTCGGCGGCTGCCGTGCCGGGAAGCTCCGGCGACAGGCCGAGCGACGGCAGCAGCGATGCGGCGAAGAAGCCGGCCACGCCCCAGAGCACGCCGGTGCGCGCGTCGATCTTGCCGCCGCGGATCGACATCAGGCCGAGCAGAACGGCCGAAACGCCGACCCCCATCAGCAGGTTGGCGAGCAGCGTGTAGGCCGAGCGCTCGAAGCCGTCCGCCGGCGACCACGCGTCCTCGTCATGCTGATGCGCCGGAGCGGCTTCGGGAGCGGCCGCCTCATGCGCATGGGCCTCGGTCGTCGAGTGCTCGTGCGGCGCGGCGGCGGCGGCCGGCGCCGGCTCGGCGTTCTCGAAGGTTTCGGCGTGGAGGATCAGAGGCTCGGTGGTGACCGCCTGAACGACGGACAGCGCAATGCCCACGGCAAGCCCCGCGCCGAAGGCGCTGAGGATGATCGTCTTGAACATGTTGATCCCTATGGCGTCAGTGGCAGGGCAGACCGAGGGAATGCCGGGTGTCGTGAGTCGCGTTGTGGATCAGGCTCGGCGCGGCGAAGCCGGTGCCGATGAACAGGAACAGACCGAAGGCGACTGCGAACAGGGCCGGGACGATGCGCGAACCCGCCTGCGCCTCTACACCGGAAATCGACGTGGACCGCGTTGCGGCCTTGGAAAGATTGGACATAGCGTCTCCTTGGCCGTCCCACCGACGGCTGACTGGTATGAGGCGCTGGCTGGTCTCCTGGCTCGCGGGTCGCAGCTTCCTCGACGCCTTCCCGGTTTCCCAGTGGCCATCGCGAGGTCGCTCGCCGCTTACAGTTGCGGGGGCAGCTTCGGCATTGGAATCCCGCAAGGGGTCCTTCCGTACCGAATTCCCATTTCATCCCCCTGAACCTTGGGTCCATCGGGGGAACCGACGCAAAATGACGCTAGATGGATTGCCGCTCCGGCGCAAGTCGCCGCTCATTTGGCGGCGGCGGTGCCCTTGTTGCGAAAGTGGGCCCAGCGGCGGAGGATCGCGACTTCGGATTGCCGGCGCAGGCGCCGCACGCGCGGAAAATCGTGCGATAGCACCACCAGCCCGACCGGCACCATCCAGAAGCCGAGCACCGGCAGGAATCCGAGCACGCCGCCCAGCAGGAAGCCGCCGCCGATGGCGACGCGCGCCGTGCGGCTGCGCGGGAGGGAGATCGCCTTCTTGCCGAAACGAATGGATGCCATGCGGGTCGGGCACTCCTGGGAGGATTGTTCAAAGCTCGCCATCAACCCGCGTCGCGGGAGGCTCGAGGCTGTCCTTTTATGTGGAAGAGGCCGGCCCGATTGCAACACCCCGTCCTGCCGTCCGCAGTGAACCGGGAGAGACGCCGAGCGCCAAGCGCGAGGCGGAAAACAATCAAGGGGCCGGATGGCTATCCATCCGACCCCTTGATCAAAACTGGCTCCGCGAGTTGGACTCGAACCAACGACCCGGTGATTAACAGTCACCTGCTCTACCAACTGAGCTATCGCGGAACAGCGTCGCCGCTGCTGTGAGCGAGGCTATAGCAAAGCCCGTATCGGCTTGCAAAGACCTAAAACGCATGTTTTCCGCCCATATAGGGCAAGGGGCGTCAAAACGTAGCGTTCCCGCGGGTTTGGCGTGGGGATAACTCGAACGATCGAACCCGGATCCGCAGCCGCATAAATATCGCCGGGCGGTCTCCCGGCCGCCCGAACGCGCCTATCGCGCCGCCGCCATCTCGCGCAATCTCTCCACCGCCTGGCGGACGAGCGGGTCGAGCCCGGCGCCGCCGGCGTCGAGATGGGCGAGAATGCCGGCCCGCATCCGGGGGTCCCAGAACTTGCGCAGATGCTCGGCGATCGCCGCAGGGGCCTTCTCCCCGCCCTGGCTGGCGAAGAACTTGCCGATCTGGTTCGCCATGTAGACGAGCTTCTCGGACGTATCAGACGACATGGGCTGCAACTTCCTCGGCAATCCGATGCGGATGGGTGAAGACTTCGAAGCTGTCGCCGCGCGCGATGGCCGCCAGCGTGATGCCGGCGGCCTCGGCTGTGCGGACGGCGAGCGCGGTCGGCGCCGACACGGCGACAATCAACGGCGCGCCAATCATGGCCGTCTTCTGCACCATCTCGACCGAGACGCGGCTGGTCAGGATCACCATGCCGGACGCCCCGTCGATGCCGTCCCGCGCTAGCGCGCCGCAGAGCTTGTCGAGCGCATTGTGGCGACCGACATCCTCGCGCAATGCAACGACGCCCTTCCCCGGCAGCGCGAAAGCGGCGGCATGCATGGAATGGGTCTCGCCGTTCAACAATTGCAGCGGCGCCAGCGCCGCCAGCGCGCCGCGGATCTCCCGCGCGCTGAAGCGCGTGGCCTGGTCGACCGGCGGCACACGGCGCATCGCCTCGGCGAGGCTGTCGATGCCGCAGAGGCCGCAGCCGGTCGGCCCGGCCATGTAGCGCCGACGCTGCGCCAGCGCCTGGCCGCGAGACGCGGCGAGCCACATGCGCAGCTCGACGCCGATCTCCTGCTCGACGATTTCAAGCCGCTCGATCTCGGGCGCATCCGCGACGATGCCTTCCGAGAGGCTGAAGCCGACGGCGAAGTCCTCGAGATCCGCCGGCGTCGCCATCATCACGGCCTGCGTGCTGCCGTCATAGGTCAGGGCGACAGCTACCTCCTCCGGGATCGCGCGCTCGCCCGCCGCCGCGCCATCGGCGCGCCAGAGCATCCTCGGCACGCGGCGGACGGGCGATTTCATGGCCCTACTCCGCCGCCTCGACGACCGGCAGGATTCGACGGCTGCTGCGGGCGCGGTCCTCGTAGCTCTCCTGCCAGGCCGTCGGGCCGTTGGAGGGCGAAACCTGCACCGCCGTCACCTTGTATTCCGGGCAATTGGTGGCCCAGTCGGAGAAATCCGTCGTGACGACGTTCGCCTGCGTGCCCGGATGATGGAACGTCGTGTAGACGACTCCGGGCGCAACACGCTCGGTGATCAGCGCGCGCAGGCTCGTCTCGCCGGAGCGGCTGGCGAGCTTCACCCACTGGCCGTCCTGCACGCCGCGCTGCTCGGCATCGTGCGGGTGCATCTCCAGCCGGTCCTCTTCGTGCCAGACGACGTTCTCCGTGCGCCGCGTCTGCGCGCCGACATTGTACTGCGACAGGATGCGGCCGGTGGTGAGCAGCAGCGGGAAGCGTGGGCCGGTGCGCTC
>JAFKJZ010000553.1 GCA_017305815.1 Hyphomicrobiales bacterium | reverse complement strand
GCGCCCGGCACGATCGGGACGCGGGCGGTGCCGACCTCGAAGCCAACCCCGCGTTCGGCGAGCGCGGCCATGACGCCGGACGCGGCGTCGAGCCCGAACGCCGAGCCGCCGGAAAGCACGACCGCATGGATGGCGCCGACCGTCTCGTGCGGCTCGAGCAGATCCGTCTCGCGCGTTCCCGGGCCGCCGCCACGCACATCGACCGAGGCGACGGCGGCCTCATCGAACACGACGACGGTGACGCCGGAGGCAAGTCCGAGGTCGGTGGCGTTGCCGACCCTGAGGCCCGGAACGTCGGTGATCAGATTGCGCATCGGGACGGAAACCTCGCAGCCAGCATGATGGCCGGCCAGTCGACGGGCGTTCGCCCGCAGCGTCAAGCCGGCGCAGATCGCCGGACCGCGGCGGATGCGACAGGAGGCCGGCTCGGATGCTGCGGGCGGCCGAAGAGTTCGACAGCCGAAATAAGTCGCTCATGCTAGCGAAGGCCAGGGAGAACGCCGCAGGCTGGCCTCTAGACGAATGTGATAGAAAATAATCCTGAATATCACTTTGCATTGGAATTAAATGCTTCGACGACGCAGGGCCGTTCGAGGAGACTTCGGCCCGAAACGAGTCCCGGCCACCATGTTGGAAGCGCGGGCGGAGCAGGAGAGACAAACCGATGTCGCGGTCGCGCAACGAGTTCGGCGGCGTAAGCCGTCGCGGGTTCCTTCAGGGTGCGGCCGCCGCGGCCATGCTGCCGATGCTGGCCGGTCCCGGCTTCGCCGCCGACAAGCCGCTGGCCGGGCAGAGCCTCAACCTGCTCGTCATCCAGCCGCACACGGTCTCCGGCAACAAGCTGGCCGCCGATTTCGAGGCGGCGACCGGCGCCAAGGTCAACGTCACCGTCGTTCCCTACGACCAGATCCAGGCCAAGGCGACGCTCGACGTCCAGTCCGGCGTCAACGAGTTCGACGTCGTCGACTACTGGTACCCGACCAAGGGCCAGCTCGCCGAGGACGGCGTGATCGAGGACGTGACGGCGTGGATCGAGCGCGACAAGGCCGAGGTCAAGCCGGACGATTTCCTGCCGCTGGTCTACGACGCCTACACGCTGCACGACGGCAAGCGCTTCGGCCTGCCCTATGATGGCGACGCGCATCTCCTCTTCTACAACAAGGAGATCCTCGACCGGAACGGCGTCGCCGTGCCGAAGACCTGGGAAGAATACCTCGCCGCGATCGAGAAGATCACCGCCGCAGAATCGAAGAACGGCATCTATGGCGCGGCCGTGCTCGGCGGCAAGGCGCCGATCATCATCGGCTCGAGCTACGCCAACCGCCTCGCCGGCTTCGGCGGCAAGTTCCTGAACGACGACGGCAGCTCGGCGCTCGACAGCGAGGCGGCGGTCGCCGCCGCCAAGGCGCTCGTCGCCGCCAATCCCTATGCTCTGCCGACGCCGCTCGAGACCCGCTTCGAGGAAGGCCTGCCGGCATTCCTCGGCGGCAAGGTCGGCTTCATCGAATTCTGGAGCGACCTCGGCGTCTACGCCCAGGATCCGAAGGGTTCGCAGATCGTCGACAAGTGGGGCGTGACGCAGATCCCCGTCGGCGGCAGCAACACCCAGCCGCGCCTGGCGCTGAACGCCGGCTTCGCACTTGGCGTCTCCTCCGGCTCGGCCAAGAAGGACGCCGCCTGGCAGCTGATCAAGTTCGCGACCAGCCCGGCATACCAGGAGGAGCTGCTGCTCCTGACCGGCAGCGGCATCGATCCGGCCCGCCAGTCGCTGCTCGATTCCGACAAGTACAAGGCCTTCGCGCCGCAGGTGCAGGCGGCGCTTTCGAACGCGCTCGGCCAGAGCCTGCCCTGGCCGACGACGCCGGCATCGCCGAAGCTCCAGCAGGCGCTGGCCGACGAGCTGGCGCTGGCGCTCGCCGGCACCAAGACCGCCGAGGAGGCGATCAAGGACGCGCACACCCAGTGGCAGCAGATCCTGGCCGAGTAACGGCTTGATTTGACACGATCCCACCCGCTTTCGCGGGTGGGATCTTTCTTTTGTGACAGAGCATGCTAATGGCGTCGCGACCGTCGCCATGCCATCCGGGCCGGGCGTCGCAATCTGAGATCGCGGCCGGGCGGCTCGAGGCGCCTCGCCGCCAGAGGAAAAGCATGACCAGCATTCCCGAGGCCGAACGCGCCGATCCGGGCCGTCTTGCCGCAGCACAGGGCAACGCGCCGACCCTGCCGCGCGACTGGCGAAAGTTCCTCTGGGTCGCGCCGCTCGTCGTCTCGCTCCTGGTCACGACGGTCTATCCGACGATCTTTCTTGTTAGCCTTGCGTTAACCAAGAGCACGCTCGGCAAGCCATTCGGCGCCTTTGTCGGCCTGAAGCAGGTCACCCGCGCGCTGCTCGACCCGAATTTCCACAGCGCCGTGCTGAAGAGCATCGCCTTCGCCTTCGCCTCGGCGACGGCCGAGCTCGTCATCGGCTTCGCGCTGGCGAGCCTGTTCGTCGCCCTGCTCAAGGCTGGCCGTTTCCTGCTCACCCTCGTGCTGCTGCCGCTTATGACGCCGCCGGTCATGGTCGGCATCGCCTGGAAGCTGATCCTCGCCCCCTCCGGCGGTCTTGTGAACGGCATCCTGCTCTCCTGGGGCGTCATCGACCAACCGATGTCGTTCCTCGCCAGCCCGACTCTGTCCTGGATCTCGATCGGCATCGCCGACCTCTGGCAGTGGGTGCCGTTTGTGACGATCCTCTGCTTCGCCGCGCTGGTCAGCCTGCCCGACGGAGTGCGCGAGGCGTCGATGATCGACGGCGCCGGCCGCTGGCGGCGCCTGCGCCATGTCATCCTGCCGCTGGTCGCGGCCCCCCTCGCCTCGATCTTCCTCCTGAAGCTGATCATCGGTTTCAAGCTGTTCGACCTCGTCTACGTGCTGACCTTCGGCGGCCCCGGCTTCACCACCACCAACGCCACCTTCGGCATCTGGCGGCTCGCCTTCGAGCAGTTCGACGTCGGCCGCGCCGCCGCGCAGACGCTCATCTTCGCCATCGTCATCGGCATCGTGACGATCCCCGTCGCCAGGCTGCACCAGCGCGCGTCGGAGTATTATTCATGACCCGGCCGTCGATGCGCGCCCTGCAGGTCCTGGCCGCCGTCTTCGCGGTCGGCTTCTTCCTGCTCCCCGTCGCCTATCTGCTGTCGGTCTCGTTCAAGCGGCCGGACGACGTGCTGGCGGGCCGGTTCTGGCCGACCGACCCGACGCTCGCCAACTGGCCGGCGGCGTTCGAGGCGACGTCGCTCTCGACCTTCATCCTGAATTCGGTCGTCGTCTCGGTGCTCTCCGGCGTGCTGACGATCGCCATCACGCTGCCGGCCGCCTATGCGATGATCCGGCTCGGCATCGGCAGGAAGTTCCTTCCGCAGGCGACGCTCGCGAGCTACATCGCGCCGCCGATCGTGGCGCTGCTGCCTTTCTTCTTCCTGTTGAAGACGATCGGGCTCCTGAACACCCATGCCGGGCTGATCCTGGTCAACGGCCTCCTCAACATCCCGGTCGCCTTCTGGCTGCTGGCGCCCTTCCTGCGTCGCGTGCCCGTCGAGATCGAGGAGGCGGCGGCGCTCGACGGCGCCGGCCGCCTGCGCACGCTGGTCTCCATCGTCGCGCCGATGATCGCGCCGGGGATCGCCGCCACCTCGCTCATCGTCGTCATCCTGAGCTTCAACGAATTCCTGCTGGCGTCCGGCCTGACGCTGTCCGACAGCATGCGCACGCTGACCGTCGGCATCTCGCTGTTCCAGGGCGACCGACTCGTCAATTTCGGCCAGATGGCCGCCGCTTCCCTTGCCGGCATCGTGCCGATCTATGCCATCGCCCTCCTGATGCAGAAGCATCTGGTCGAGGGTCTTGCGCATGGCGGCGTTAAATGATGTCAAGGCGCGATCAGGAGGATCCATGTCCGCAGTATTGAACGCCCGCACCGACGGCTATCGCGTCCTGGCCCAGGCCGACATCATCCCGCATCTGGCGACCCTGCCGGAGATCGCCGCCATCCTCGGCGGCGCCCCGTCCGAATGGACGATCCGCGACGTCGCCGACGGCTATATCAACGCGGTCTATCTCGTCGACGGTCCGAAGGGCGGCATCTGCGCCAAGCAGGCGCTCCCCTGGGTGCGCTATCACGGCGAGAGCTGGCCGCTGGCGGAAGACCGGGCGTTCTTCGAGGCGAGCTACATGCGCCGGCTCGATCCGATCGTCGGCGCGCTGGCGCCCAAGCTGCTGCATTTCGATCCCGTGCTGCAGTTCCTGGTGATCGAGAAGCTCACGCCGCACAGCGTGCTGCGCGGCGGCTTGATCGAGGGCCTCCGCTATCCGAAGGCCTCCGCCGATGTCGGCCGCTATGTCGCCCAGGCCGCCTTCCACACCTCCGACCTCGGCGTGCCGTTCGAGCGCAAGTTCGAGGATATCGGCCTCTTCGCCGCCAACCGCTCGCTGCTCCGCATCAGCGTCGACCTGATCTTCCTCGATCCCTACCAGGAGACGTGGCGCAACCGCTTCGTGACCGAGCTCGACGCCTGGGCCAAGGCGTTCCGCGACGATGTCGAGCTGAAGACGGCCGTCGCCCGCCACCGCAGCGCCTTCCTGAGCAACCGCCAGGCGCTGCTGCATGGCGACCTGCATTCCGGCTCGGTAATGGTGACGGAGGACGACACCCGCGTCATCGACGGCGAGTTCTCCACCTTCGGCCCGATCGGCTTCGACCTCGGCGCCTATGCGGCGAACCTGATCCTGAACTGGTATGCGCAGGGCGGCTATGACCGCCCGGCCGATGAGCGCGACAGCCATCGCCAGTGGCTGCTCGAACAGGTCGCCGTGCTCTGGGACAGCTTCCGGCGCGAATTCGTCGCCATCTGGGAGCAGAACCCCGACACCGGCGGCGACCTCTACCCCGCCGCGCATTTCTCCGGCCCGGCCGGCGCGGCGCGCCTCGCCACGATCCGGCGCGACTATGTCGACGCGATCTTCGCCGATTTCGTCGCCTTCGCCGCGATCAAGATGATCCGTCGCGTCATCTCCTACGCCCAGATCGCCGATTTCGGCGTGATCGAGGACACGAAGCGGCGCGCCGAGATGCAGGCCGATGCGCTGGCCTTCGCCCGCGAGGTGCTGAAGAACCCGGCTCGCTTCACCGACCTCGGCGCCTTCCTCGACGCGATCCCGCGCTTCGAGGGCACCGGCCTCGATCCGCACGCGAAGGGCTGAGCCGGCATGACCCAGCTGACCTTTTCCCCGGACGTGGTGCTGCTCGACATCGAGGGCACGATCAGCTCGCAGCCCTATGTGATCGAGGTGCTCTACGGCTATCTGCGCCGGCACATGCCAGCCTATGTCGCGGCGCACCGCGACGATCCGGTGATTCAGAAGATCCTCGCCGACACGGTCGTGCTCTCCGGGACGGATGCCGACCCGGTCGAGACGCTGCTCGGCTGGCTCGCCGAAGACAAGAAGGCGCCGCCGCTGAAGAAGATCCAGGGCCTGATCTGGGAAAACGGCTATGCCGAGGGCGCATTCAAGGGCCACATCTACGCCGATGCGCTCGCCGTGCTGACCCGCTGGCACGCCGCCGGCATCCCGCTCTACATCTTCTCGTCCGGCTCGATCCAGTCGCAGGTGCAGTTCTTCCAGTTCAATAGGGCTGGCGACCTGCGCTATCTGTTCAAGGGCCATTTCGACACCGACACCGGCGCCAAGGTCGAGACGGCGTCCTATGGCAAAATCGCGGAAGCGATCGGCGTCGCGCCGGAGCGGCTGCTGTTCTTCTCCGACAATCCGCGCGAGCTGGTGGCGGCGACGGCGGCCGGCGTGCCCAATGTGCATGTGCTGCGCGAGGACACCCCGCCCGATGCCCGCTTCGCGGAAATCCGCTCCTTCGAAGAGGTGGAACTGACCCCGGGGGCAAGGTGAGCCCCGGCCTGCCGACGCTCGACCGGAGCCGGATGGAGGCGGAGATCGCCGCCGACAATTGCTTCGACGCGGTGGTCGTCGGCGGCGGCATCACCGGCGCCGGCACGTTTCGCGACCTCGCCCTGCAGGGGCTTCGCGTGCTGCTGGTCGAGCGCGACGATTTCGCCAGCGGCGCCAGCGGCGCCCTCACCCGCATCGCCCATGGCGGCTTCCGCTATCTCGAGCGCGGCGATGTCGGCCTCGTGCGGGAATCGGTGATC
>JAFKJZ010000552.1 GCA_017305815.1 Hyphomicrobiales bacterium | reverse complement strand
AACCTTTTCGTCGTCTCGTTCCACGTCATCGCCCTTCTGGTCTTCGTCGGCCTGCTCGTCATGAGCCGCCGGCACGAGGCGGCGACCGGCTGAAACCGAGGTGGGGCGCGGCGTTCCGCTCGCCATATAGCAAGTTTTTAACGATAGAATCCGTTTCGAATGCCAACCTGCCGGGTAAGTGGCTGTTAATCCTGATCCTTAAGATGATTTTCAAATGCCGCCTATAAGTTCCGTTGTCATGAGGTGAGAAGAATACTTGCCGCGGAACAGAGAGGCACAGAAGATGATCAGCGCAGCTCGGGCAGTCGAAACGGTCGCCAAGCCCCAGTCTACTTCGGAACTCAAGCCGCTTTACATGGAGGCCGTGACGCTCGTCGAGCGTCTGCACCGCCGCCTGCTGGATGTCGTCAAGGACGAGTTCGACCGCGAGGGGCGCTCCGACATCAACAGCACCCAGGCGCTGCTGCTGTTCAACATCGGCGACTCCGAGCTGACCGCAGGCGAGCTGCGCACCCGCGGCTACTATCTCGGCTCCAATGTCTCCTACAATCTCAAGAAGCTGGTCGAGATGGGCTACATCCACCACCAGCGTTCGCGGATGGATCGCCGTTCGGTTCGCGTCAGCCTGACCGAGGCGGGCCGGGAAGTCGCCGCCATCGTCGCCGGTGTCTATGAGCGCCACATGAAGTCGATCGAACAGATCGGCGGCATCGCCATCGACGACTTCCAGCAGTTGAACCGCTCGCTGCAGCGCCTCGAGCGCTTCTGGACCGACCAGATCCTGTATCGCCTCTGAAGCAGGATCGCCTGACCCTCCAAAAGCCCCGGCCCCCCCTGCCGGGGCTTTTGCACGTTCGGCGGCGGGTTGGCGGCGCGGCACGCATCCGGGCGACTGCGCTGCGTTGCGGCGGTGTGACATGAAAGCGCCATAGTGACATGAAAGCCAGAGGCATACGGATTGTGCGGTGTCGCGCGTGCGGATCGTCTGTATGGAGTGGGTACAGTCGCGGCGCTGTGCGTTTCGCGTGGTGGTGGGGTCGGCTTCAGGCCGGCCTGTTTTCAAGGTTCGCGGCGCGTGCTAGCCGCAGTCGAAGATCGGGGGCGGGCGATCGGTTCGCGGGCTCCCAGTACAGGCGAGCTTCCAGAAGTATCGACATGAGCGGATCCAAGAACACCAATCTCCTCCCGGCGGCCCGGATGACGCGGCGTGGCGCGTTGCGCACCCTGGCCGGCGCCCTGGCCGCCTCGGTTGCGGCGCCGATCGCGGCGATGGCGCAGAGCGACGATCCGATCAATCAGGTGCTGCAGAGCAGCAGCGGCGACTGGTCCGACGGCTTCGATGCCGCGTCGAGCGGCGCCGCATCCGTGCGCACCTCGGCGCCGATCCTGTCGCCCGATACGGCGCAGGCGGTCGAATACGCGATCCAGAACTATACCGATATCGTGGCGCGCGGCGGCTGGCCCATGGTTCCGGCCGACAAGAAGCTCAGCCTCGGCCTCAAGGATCCCAACGTTGTCATCCTGCGCCAGCGCCTGACCGTTACCGGTGATCTCGCCGCCGGCGCCGGCAATTCGCAGACCTTCGATTCCTATGTCGATGCCGGCCTGCGCCGCTTCCAGGCCCGGCACGGCCTGCCGGCCGATGGCGTCGCCGGCCAGTCGACCATCAACATGATGAACGTTCCGGCAGATGTCCGTCTCGGCCAGCTGCAGACCAACCTGGTCCGCCTGCGCTCTATGTCGGGCTTCCTCGGCGAACGCTACGTGATGATCAACATCCCGGCCGCAGCGATCGAGGTGGTCGAGAACGGCCGCGTCATCTCGCGCCACACCGCCGTCGTCGGCAAGGTCGATCGTCCGACGCCGGTGCTCGCCACCAAGATCTATCGCGTCAGCTTCAATCCGTTCTGGACCGTGCCGGCCTCGATCATCCGCAAGGACCTGATCCCGCTGATGCAAAAGTCGCCGGACTACCTGACCAAGAAGCATATCCGCATCTACGACCAGAGCGGCATGGAAGTGCCGCCGACGGCGATCGACTGGAACACCGACCAGGCGACCAAGGGCTACCGCTTCCGCCAGGATCCGGGTGATTTCAACTCGCTCGGCACCGTGCGCATCTCGTTCCACAACGACGAGCAGGTGTACATGCACGACACGCCGCAGAAGGACATCTTCGGCCGCGAGCAGCGCTTCGACTCGTCGGGCTGCATCCGCGTGCAGAACATCCGCCAGCTGATCGGCTGGCTGCTGCGCGACACGCCGGAGTTCCCGCGCGAGCGCATCGACCAGATCTTCAAGTCGGGCGAGCAGGTCGACATCAATCCTAGGCCGGAGATTCCGCTCTACCTGCAATATATCAGCGCCTGGGCGATGGCCGACGGCGTGACCCATTTCCGCGATGACATCTACAATCGCGACGGCATCGGCCAGCTGGCGCTACAATAGGTCGCTGGCAGGCCCTGAAAGCGTCGTTCCGCGCCAATTGCCCGGAACGACAACCGTTAATTGAAGGGCCGATGAGGCCCTTTTTCTTGGCGTCTACCCCTACATATGGTACGCCGCGCGGGTTCCGGCACGTGCCGTCTCTGGCACGATTCCGGTACCGCCAACAGGATGGACCGCCCCATGTCTCTGACGGATCGTGCAGACAGCCTTTCCTCGACCTCCGCCTTCTTCAACCGGACGCTTGCCCAGGCCGATCCGGAAATCGCCGACGCCATCGGCAAGGAGCTCGGTCGCCAGCAGCATGAGATCGAGCTGATTGCTTCGGAGAACATCGTTTCGCGCGCCGTTCTGGAAGCGCAGGGTTCGGTGCTCACCAACAAGTATGCCGAGGGCTATCCGGGCAAGCGCTACTATGGCGGCTGCGAGTTCGTCGACATCGTCGAGACGCTCGCTATCGAGCGCGCCAAGAAGCTGTTCGACTGCCAGTTCGTCAACGTCCAGCCGAATTCCGGCAGCCAGATGAACCAGGCCGTGTTCCTGGCCCTGCTGGAGCCGGGCGACACCTTCATGGGCCTCGACCTCGCCGCCGGCGGACACCTGACGCATGGCTCGCAGGTCAACATGTCCGGCAAGTGGTTCAAGGTGGCGCCCTATGGCGTGCGCCGCGAGGACCAGCTGCTCGACTATGAAGAGATCCAGCGCATCGCCGAAGAGACCAAGCCGAAGCTGATCATCGCCGGCGGCACGGCCTATTCGCGCATCTGGGATTTCAAGCGCTTCCGCGAGATCGCCGATTCGGTCGGCGCCTACCTGATGGTCGACATGGCCCACTTCGCCGGCCTCGTCGCCGGTGGCGCCCACCCGTCGCCGCTGCCGCATGCGCATGTCGTCACCTCGACGACGCACAAGTCGCTGCGCGGTCCGCGCGGCGGCATGATCATGACCAATGACGAGGCGATCGCGAAGAAGATCAACTCGGCCGTGTTCCCGGGCCTGCAGGGCGGACCGCTCATGCACGTCATCGCCGCCAAGGCCGTCGCCTTCGCCGAGGCATTGCGTCCGGACTTCAAGGTCTACGCGAACAACGTCGTCGAAAACGCTCGTGCGCTGGCGGAAACGCTGAAGGGCTCGGGCTTCGATATCGTCTCGGGCGGCACCGACAATCACCTGATGCTGGTCGATCTGCGGCCGAAGCAGGTGAAGGGCAACGTCTCTGAGAAGGCGCTCGTCCGCGCTGGCCTTACCTGCAACAAGAACGGCATCCCCTACGATCCGGAAAAGCCCTTCGTCACCTCCGGCATCCGTCTAGGCACGCCGGCCGCCACCACCCGCGGCTTCGGCGTCGCGGAATTCCAGGAGGTCGGCCGGCTGATCGCCGAGGTGCTCGGCGCCGTGTCGCAGTCGGAAGACGGTTCGGCCCCGCTCGTGGAAGCTTCGGTCAAGGAGCGTGTCCATGCTCTGACCGCGCGCTTCCCGATCTATTCCTGATCGGGGAACTCCATGCGTTGTCCCTATTGCGGTAGCGACGACACGCAGGTGAAGGACTCCCGTCCGTCGGAGGACAATACGTCCATCCGGCGGCGGCGGGTCTGCGCGGATTGCGGCGGCCGGTTCACGACCTTCGAGCGGATCCAGCTGCGCGAGCTGATCGTCATCAAGAAAAGCGGCCGGCGTGTCCCTTTCGATCGCGACAAGCTGATGCGGTCGGTCCAGGTCGCGTTGCGCAAGCGGCCGGTCGATCCCGAGCGCGTCGAGCGCATGGTCAACGGTGTCGTCCGCCAGCTCGAAAGCAGCGGCGAGAGCGAGATCAATGCGGAGCAGATCGGCGTCTATGTCATGGAGGCGCTGAAGGGCCTCGATGACGTCGCCTATGTGCGGTTTGCCTCGGTCTATCGCAATTTCCGCGAGGCCAAGGACTTCTCCACCGTGCTGGACGAGCTTTCGAGCCAGGACGTGGCGGACGCCGAGGAGCGCGACTAGGGCTTTCCCGGTCTCGCTCGAAACCTGCGGGGGTGTCGGATGGCGACGGAGCGAACGGGCAACGCCGATCCCGAACTGGACCGCCGGCTCATGGCCGTCGCGCTCCGCTTCGGCCGTCGCAATCTCGGTTCCGTCGCCCCGGCGGTCGGCGCGCTCGTCGTCGGGGTCGAAAGCGGCGAGCCTGTCATCTTCGGTCGCGGCAACACCGCGGCCGGTGGCATCCCACATGCAGAGCGCGGTGCGCTCGCCATGGCGGGCGAATTGGCTCGCGATAGCACTCTCTACACGACGCTGGAGCCGTCGCCGGTCGCCGTTGATGGTGTCTCCGACGTCCAGGCACTGATCGAGGCGGGCGTTTCTCGCGTGGTCAGCGCGCTCGAGAGTCCCGATCCGCAGATCACCGGGCGCGGCCATGCGCAATTGCGCGACGCCGGCGTTGCCGTCACCGTCGGCGTACTCGGCGACGAGGCCAGGCGGTTGCATGCCGGCACCATTTCCGTTCTTGCGGCCGGGCGGCCGCATGTAACGTTGAAGCTCGCCGTTTCCGCCGATGGCATGATTGGCCGACAGACCGGCGAGCGGATGCTGGTTTCCGGCCGGGAGGCGTTCGCCAGGCTGCAGACCATGCGCATCGAGGCCGACGCCACGCTGATCGGCATCGGCACCGCGCTCGTCGACGATCCGAGCCTGACGGTCCGGGTCCCGGGCCTGCGGGCGCATTCGCCGATCCGCATCGTGCTCGATACCCAGGCGCGGCTTTCGCCGAAATCGTCGCTCGTCCGGGGCGCCGCCGATACGGCGCTCTGGGTTGTCTGCAGTAATGAGGCGCCGCTCGCCCACCGTGAGGCTCTGCTGGCGCATGGCGTCGAGATCCTGCCGGTCGGCACTGGATCCGGCGGCATCGACATTGAGGCGGCGATGCGCCTGCTGGCGGAGCGCGGCGTGACCCGGCTTCTGGCCGAGGGCGGCGCCAGGGTGGCGGCTTCCCTGCTCGGGCGCGGCCTCCTGGATGAAGTGGTTCTGTTTCACGCGCCGGTGGTGGTCGGGCCGGATGGCGTGCGCGCGCTCGCGGGCGGTGCGCTTTCGGCGATCGAGCGCAGTCCGCGCTTCCGCCGCGTCGAGGAAGCGCGTCTCGGCGAAGACCGAATGGTTCGCTACGAAAGGGCAGTCTGAACAATGTTCACGGGTATCATCTCCGACGTCGGCAAGGTCACGGCGATCGAGCGTCGCAACGACGTCAACCGGATCACCATCGACAGCCGCTACGATGCGGCGACGATCGACATCGGGGCGTCGATCGCCTGCGCCGGCGTCTGCCTCACCGTGATCTCGATTGACCCGCAGCCGAATGGCCGGACACGCTTCGACGTCGAGGCGGCGCCGGAAACGCTCGCGCTCACCGAAGTCGGTAACTGGCAGGCCGGGGAGGCGATCAATCTGGAGCGGGCGCTGAAGCTCGGCGACGAGCTCGGCGGCCATATGGTTTCCGGCCATGTCGACGGCCTCGCCACCATCGTCGGCCGTGAGGAACTCGGCGAGACCACGCGCTTCGTCTTCGAGGCGCCGGCCAGCCTCGCCCGCTTCATCGCCACCAAGGGCTCGGTCGCACTCGACGGCACCTCGCTCACCGTCAACTGGGTCGAGGGCAACCGCTTCTCGGTTCTTCTGATCCCGCACACGCTGAGCCCCGACGTCACCACCTGGGGCGCGCGCAAGGTCGACGACCGGGTACATCTCGAAGTCGACCAGATGGCGTGCTATGTGGCACGCCTGACAGAGGCGTCGTAAGCTGCCAGGAAAGCGGCCTGTCCGCGCGGCC
>JAFKJZ010000551.1 GCA_017305815.1 Hyphomicrobiales bacterium | reverse complement strand
CAGATGGCATAGAGCGTGCCCGAGCCGGCGATGATGCGGCCGCGGTTGCGGTCGTCGACCTCGCCGTTCAGCCAGATCTCGGTTGTCGTCCATAGCGCCGAGAAGCAGGTTCCCATCACGAAGCGGGCGGCGAACCAGACGAAGACATGGTCGAACAGCAGGATCGCGCCGAAGGCGAGGAACGGGATGAAGAAGAACAGACCGATCAGCCTGCCGATGCCGAGCCGGTCGATCGCCTGCGGCAGGAAATGGCCGAAGAACAGGATGCCGACGCCGGCGAGCGAGGCGTTGAGGCCGATCAGCCAGTTCGCCAGCTCGCGCTTTTCCAGCGCCAGCGAGAAGAACGGATAGCTGTAGCCATAGAGAAGCGCCTCGGCGCCGATCAGGAACAGGATGCCGGCGACGCGCCAGAACCGCATGGTGATGTCCTCGGGTCGTCGGCCGTCGCGGTCAGGGCGTGGAGGGGTCGGTGAGGCCGAGCTCGGCGAACGAGACCGACCATCCGCCGGACTGGCCGTCGCGG
Organism: Hyphomicrobiales bacterium; assembly: GCA_017305815.1. Lineage (GTDB taxonomy): Bacteria > Pseudomonadota > Alphaproteobacteria > Rhizobiales > Kaistiaceae > Kaistia > Kaistia nematophila. Next base: position 5,727 of record JAFKJZ010000551.1, on the reverse strand, counting down.
CCGGGCGTATAGGTCGCGCCGTCGAACAGGGCCGCGGTCCACTTCTCGCACAGCCGCTGCGCGTAGATCACCGGCATTTCGTGGCTGTGCGGCTCCTTCGTCATCTCGGCGAAGACCGGATCGTTGTGCGGGGCGATCCAGCCCTGACGGTCGGGCGACAGGTGGACGGCGCGCTCGGGATTGGCGGCGATCTTGTTGTAGCCCTGGATGGTGTTCGCCGACATGTTCTGCCAGGCGTTGGCGCATTTGTGCAGGAGGCGCTCGAAATCGGCGCGGTCCTTCACCTCATAGGGCTCGCAATGGAAGTGGCGCTGGCAGAGATCCTTGACCAGCATGCCGAAGGCGAAGGCGTCCGACGTCGTGTTGATCGCCAGGAAGGGCGTGCTCAGCGACGGGTCGTAGAGCGGATCCGCGACGACGGCCGCATGGCGGCAGAAGGCGACCGGGAAGAACTCGTAGATGGTCATCTGCCCGGTGACGGGGCATTTGATCTCGAAGGGAATCGCGATGGTCTGGCTGTTGATCAGCGCGCCCGCGCTGTCGGCAAAGCCCGCCTCGACCATGATCTCGCCGAGCCGCCGGAGCTCGCCGACCGAATCGGTGAAATCGCCCGGCTCGCTCGGAACGATGGCCATGTAGCCGGTCTTGCTGTGGGTATCGACGCCCTCGCGGAAGGTCTCGAGCGCTTCCAGGAACTGGTAGCCGTTGCGGACATGCGCGACGGTATAGCGGCCGAGCTGGAATTCCCGCTTGCCCGCCGAACAGCGCAGGTCCGTGTCCAGCCATCGGTCGAATGCCTCTGTCGGCACAATCCCCCTCTGCTGGTGAAACGGACAAGCGGCCGGCGCCGCCTCGTCCGTCGAAGCCGGCAGATCTGTCCCCCGACGCATGTCATGCTCCTACGCACGAAAAATCACTCAGCCCAGTCCGCATCATTGCGAATTGGAGCGAGTGATTTAGCGATATCAAAACCATAGTTTACGGTCCGTAGACGAGCAACACGACGGTCCCGGCAGCGCCATCGAATGGCCGCTTTGGAGAGGGAAAGTCCAGGTATTCTCTGGGGTCTTCGGTTTTGCGCGGCCCTGTTGCTATCGCTGAAGATCAGGCCGACGCAGCAACCTTTCGAGGATTGATTAAAAACCGAATCAATCCGTTTAAGCGTCTCTAAAATGTTGGGTGCAATGGTCCCGGCTGAATGAACAGGGTCGATTCCGCAATGTCTCATCCCATCGCCGGGCGCATCACGCTGAACCTCGTGGCAGGTATCCTCGTCACGATTCTGACGGTCACGGTCGCCGTCTGGTGGATGGCCGAGAAGCAGAACAAGCAGGCCCAGGAGAACACCGGCACGATGGTGACCGGCGGCATCGTCGCCATGGAGGACAACGTCAAGGCGTTCGCGAACGACTATGCCTGGTGGGAGGCCGGCTACAACGCCTACATGGCTGGCGACGAGAAGTGGGTGGACGAGAACTTCGGGTCCGGCATCCGTGACACCCAGATCTCCGACATCCTCGTCATCATCGATCCGAAGGGCGAGATCCCCTACGCCTGGTCGATCGATGATCACCGTGGCACGCCGCGCGAGATCTTCTCGCCGGAAATCCGCGCCAAGATCGCCAAGCTCGCCGAGGGCATGCCGGTGGTGAACGAGGCCGCCCGGCCCGCCTATTTCCGCGTCGGCGACGACATCATGCTGATCGCGGTTGCCCGCATCGCGCCGGTCTCGCGCGCTTCCGAGGTGGACCCCGCGACCTTGCCCTTCCTGGTCCAGGGCATCTACCTGAACCATCAGCGCCTGTTCGACCTCGGCCGCCAGTTCCTGATCGACGACCTCGAGATCGACCACTCGGCCAATGCGTCCGCCGCGGTCGAGGACGGCTTCCCGCCGATCCGCGATTTTGATGGCAACATCATCGGCGCCTTCGTCTGGACCCCGCCGACGCCCGGCTTCGCCGTGCTGCGCAACGTCGTGGCGCCGATCGCCGGCGGCCTGCTCGTCTTCTGCCTGATCGCGATGTGGACCGTTCTCCGGGCCCGCCGGCTGGCGCTGTCGCAGGCCCTGAGCGAGCGGCAGGCCGTCGAGGCGGCGCGCACCGACAGCCTCACCGGCCTCACCAACCGCTTCGGCTTCAACGAATTGAGCGCCAGCGCCTCCTTTGAGGAGGCCTGCGCCAAGGGCGAGGCCGCGATCATCTATCTCGACATCAACGGCTTCAAGTCGGTGAACGACTCGATCGGTCACCAGGGCGGCGACGAGCTGGTGGGCATGCTGGCCGACCGCCTGTCGATGATCCTGCCGCCGGACGCCCGCTTTGCCCGAGTCGGTGGCGACGAATTCGCCGTGGCTCTGACCGGGCGTGCCGCGCTCGGCGCCGTCGCCGGCGTCGCCTCGGCCATGGTGCATGCGCTCGACCAGTCCTTCACGGTCGGCGGGTTCCAGTTCCAGGTGACGGCGGCCGTCGGCTACGCGATCTCCGATGGCGGCGACGTGACGCCGGCCGAACTGCTGCGCCGTGCCGACCTTGCCATGTACCAGGCGAAGAACGCCGCCGAGCGCGACGCCGTGCCCTATCATCCGGGTCTCGAAACCGGCGCGCTGCATCGCAAGCGGCTCGGCATGGCGCTGCGCGGCGCGATCGAGGCCAACGAGCTGTCGGTCGTCTACCAGCCGATCGTCCGCGCCAGCGATCTCGCCATCGTTTCGGTCGAGGCGCTGGTCCGCTGGGACTCGAAGGAGTTCGGTCGCGTCTCGCCGGTCGACTTCATCCCGGTCGCCGAGGAGACCGGCGCGATCCACGACATCGGCAAGTTCGTGTTCCAGCGCGCCTGCCAGGACATGGTCGACTGGCCGGGCCTGAAGATGTCGATCAACGTCTCGCCGGCGCAGCTGCGCGATCCGAGCTTCGCCAACGATCTCGGCGCCATCGCCCGCCGGCACGACGTGGTGCCGAACCGCTTCAAGCTGGAGCTCACCGAAGGCCTGCTGGTCCGCAATCCGACCATCGCCAAGCGCAAGCTGGCGCGCCTGAAGTCGATGGGCTTCGGCCTTTCGCTCGATGATTTCGGCACCGGCTTCTCCTCGATCGGCTATCTGCGCCAGTTCCCGTTCGACTGGCTGAAGATCGACAAGTCGTTCATCTCGGAACTCGGCAGCAACCCGACCGCCAACGCGCTGATCCAGTCGATGATCGCGCTCGGCGACGCCATGGACATCGCCGTCGTCGCCGAGGGCATCGAGACGGTCGAGCAGTTGCAGCTTCTCCGCCTGCTGCAATGCGAATTCGTCCAGGGCTACTACCTGGCGAAGCCGATGCCGGCGGCTGGCATCACCGCCCTCCTGGCCGAGCTCGGCGAGAGCCGCCGCATCCTGCCGGAGCTGGATCTGGGCGGCTATGAGCCGAGCCGGCCGGTGCTGACGATCCAGTCCTGACCGCCGCCATCTGGCTTCGGCGGCCGGGCTTTGCAATAAACGGGGGAATCGGCTGGGGGGAAGCAGGTGAGGGACGTTCTGACGGCGGAGGAGGCGCGCCGAATCGCGCTGGCCGCGCAGGGCTTCGGCGGACGCCGGAATGCCGAGCTTTCATCCTGGCGCCAGATCGCGCCGGTGATCCGCCGCATGGGGCTGCTGCAGCTCGATTCCGTCAACGTGCTGGTCCGCTCGCACTACCTGCCGACCTATAGCCGCATCGGCGCCTACGACCGCGCCGCGCTCGATGCCCGCGCCTTCGCCGGCGGCAGGAAGCGGGCGATGTTCGAGTATTGGGCGCATGAGGCGTCGCTGCTTCCGCTCGACCTGCATCCCTGGATGCGCTGGCGCATGCGCCGCGCCGCCGCCGGCATCGGCATCTATTCCGGCATCGCCAAGTTCGCGATCGAGAATCGCGACTACGTCCGCGCCGTCGTTGACGAGATCGGCCGACGCGGCCCGCTGGCGGCGAGCGAGCTTGACGATCCCGGCACCCGCAGCGGGCCCTGGTGGGGCTGGCACAAGGGCAAGACCGCGCTCGAATATCTGTTCTGGGCCGGCGAGGTCACGACCGGACAGCGCCGCGGCTTCGAACGGGTCTATGACCTGCCCGAGCGCGTCATCCCGAGCGAGATCGGCGCCGCGGCGACGCCCGACGAACCCGACGCCATCCGCGCCTTGACGCTGGCCGGCGCACGGGCGCACGGCGTGGCGACCGAGGTCGACATCCGCGATTATTTCCGCCTGCCCAACGCCGAGACGCGCACCGCGCTGCGCGAGCTGGTCGAGGAGGGCGCGCTCGTTCCGGTCCGGGTCGATGGCTGGCCGCAGGCCGCGTATCTCGCGGCCGACGCGGAGATTCCGGCGCGCGCGACGCCGACGGCGCTGCTGTCGCCCTTCGATCCGCTCGTCTGGCATCGCCCACGCACCGAGCGGATCTTCGATTTTCATTATCGCCTGGAATTCTACACGCCGGAGCCGAAGCGCACCTTCGGCTATTTCGTCATGCCGTTCCTGCATCGCGGCCGTCTGGAGGCGCGGGTCGATCTCAAGGCGGATCGCGCCGCCGGCCGCCTGCGTGTCCTCGGCGTCTTTGCCGAGGAGGGGCTGCGGCGGCCGGACGCCATGCTGGAAGCGCTCGCGGCGGAGCTACGCCATCTGGCGACCTGGCTCGGCCTTGCGGATGTCGACGTGGAGTCCGGTGCGCCGCTGGCTGTTATCCTGAAAGGTTATTCCACCTAGGTTGTGATTCCGTTGCGTATCGCAGGAATGAGTTGTAGTCCGGAGCCTGCGTGCCGGTTCGTGTTGCGAAGGGCGTTTCGTTAGCCGTGTCATGAGTTTCTTCAAGGGATCCACATTCCGCTTCGCGTTCCGCGTCGCCGTGCCAGTGCTGCTGGTGCTGGCGGGCTCGATCATGTTCATGCTCTTCACGCTGAACGAGATGGCGGGAGAGGTGGACCGGATCGACGATGCGGCGATCGAGCGCTCCGTCAGCGCCTCGCTGCATTCCCTGCAGCGGCGGCTGCGCGACACCCATGGCGACTATGCCGTCTGGGATGATGCGGCGGCGAAGCTCTACGGTCAGGTCGATCAGGATTTCGCGATCAGCAACTACAAGGACGGCACCCGCTCGGGCGTGTTCTTCGACGCCGCCTACCTGCTCGACGAAAAGGGCCAGGCGGTCTTCTCGTTCCGACGCGGCGGCGTGGCGCCGCGCGGCGCGCTGGAGGAGTTCGGTTCGCCGCTGCAGGCGCTGGTGGCGGGGCTTGCCGGAAACTATCACGCCTTCGACGCCACCGTCGGGCTGATGCGCGACCGCTCCGGCGCCGTCGCGGTGGTCGCGGTCGGTTCGGTATTCCCATCGTCCTCGGCCGTGGCGAAGCCGGTCGGCCGTCCGCGCATGCTCGTCCTCGCGCGCGTTCTCGACGATCTGACGATCCGGCAGATGGCGCAGGACTTCGTCATCGACGGCATGGCGCTCCGCTTCGATCCGGACAAGGTCGACCATGGCGTCCGCCTCGTCGACCCGACCGGCAGGGCGATCGGCGCGCTGACCTGGGCGCGGCGCAGCCATGGTGGCGAGGCCTTCTCGCGCGTGGCGCCGATGGCCTATCTGACGCTGGGCGTGATCGGCCTCACCATCCTCTTCCTGCTCGGCATCGGCTACGCGAATCTGGTTGCCGTCCGCCGGCGCGAGCGCCAGGCGGTCTATGACGCCAATCATGACAGCCTGACCGGCCTGCCCAATCGCGCGG
>JAFKJZ010000550.1 GCA_017305815.1 Hyphomicrobiales bacterium | reverse complement strand
CGTGCGCCAGGGAAACAGCGTCGGATCTTGGAACACCAGCACGCGGGAGGGATCGGGCGTCCCGACCGCGACGCCATCCGCCAGCACGCTGCCGGCGACCGGCGGCTCGAGGCCGGCGACGAGGCGCAGCAGCGTCGACTTGCCGGAGCCGGACGGCCCCAGCAGCGCGACGAAGGAGCCCGGCTCGATCTTGAGATCGATGTTCTCCAGCACGGGCAGCGGCCCGGATGGCAGGTCGTAGACATGCGAGACGTTGCGCAGCTCGACCGCGAGACCGGGTGACGCCGTTTCGCGGGCGGAGGCGAGCGCGGCTACCATTGCACGATCCCCTTCTGCCAGCCGAGCAGGCGGTCGCGCCCGACGAAGAGCAGCTTGACCAGGCCGGAGCAGAGCAGCGCCATCAGGATCAGCGCGGCATAGACATTGGCGTAGGCCGAGTAGGCGGTCTGGAACTGCAGGTACCAGCCGAGCCCGTACTTGGCGCCGAGCATCTCGGCGATGACGAGGACGGCGAAGGAGGAATAGAGCCCCATGAACAGGCCGACGAAGACGTTTGGCAATGCGGCCGGGATCGCCACCTTGAGCACGAGGAAGCGGCGATCGGCGCCAAGCGTGCGGGCGACGTCGTAGAGCGAGCGGTTGACCGAGGCGACGCCGGAGGCGGTCAGGATGATGACCGGGATACCGGAGGCGAGCGCCACCAGGAAGATCGAGGCGCCGAAGGTGGTCGGGAAGACGAAGAAGGCGCTCGGGATCCAGGCGCTGGCCGGGACCGGGCCGATCAGCTTCAGGAGCGGCATGCCCCAATAGCTGAAGCGCTTTGACCAGCCGAGCGCCACGCCGACGACGAAGCCGATGGCGACGCCGGAGAAGAAGCCGAGCCCCCAGAGGCGCAGCGAATAGAGCACGCAGACGAGCAGCCGGTCCCAGTCGGTCAGGTAGACATGCAGCAGCCCCTGCGGCGGCGAGAAGAACGGCTTCGGCAGCCAGCCGAGCTTGGCCGTGGAGATTTCCCAGACCGTGAACCAGGCGCCGAGCGCGATCCACCATGGCCCGTAGTGCACGAGCCTGCGGCCGATGGTGCCGAGGCGGTGGACCGTGAAGGCGAGCACCAGGAATGCGCCGGCGCCGACCACCAGCAGCAGCGCGAAAAGCTGCGTCTGGCCCCAGGGCACGACATCGGCGAAGCCGACGGTAACGGCGGCCGCCAGCAGCCAGCTTGCCGCCGCCAGCAGGCCGTTGCGCCAGACGTCGCCCAAAAGCGCCGAAGCCGCGAGCGCGCCTCCGGCCGTCTGCGTGGTGTCCGCCATCGGAAGGCTCAGGCGAGCAGGTTGGCGGTGACGCGCTGCGCCAGTTCGGCCGGGTCGGTCGAGGCGTCGATCACCTTGATCAGCTGCAGGTCCTCGGCCGCCCATTTCACCTGCTCGACCAGTTCGGGGCCGATCGGGTGGATGTGGTAGACGAAGGAACCGAGATCATCGGAAAGATCGGCCAGCGCCAGGTCGGGCTTGAGGTTTTCGAGATACCACTTCGCCACTTCCTCCGGGTGCTTGCCGGTATATTCGTGGATCTCGATATTGGCTTCGGCCAGGCGGCGGACGGCGTCGCGGTTCGCCTCCAGGAACGGGCCGTTGACGCCGAGCACGCAGCAGACCTTGTTCTCGAAGATGCCGGTCTGGGTGTTGGCGATCTCGACCAGGTCGTATTGCTTCTTCAGCGAATAGGCCCAGGGATCGAGATGGGCGAGCGCATCCGCCTCGCCGCGATCGACCGTCGCGCCGACGAGATCGAACGGCACCGCCTTCCAGTTGACGTCCTGCTCGGGATCGATGCCGGCGCGGGCAAGCGCGATCTGGAACGAATGTTTCGGCGGGCTGGCCGGGTCATAGCTGACGATGGTCTTGCCCTTCAGCCCTTCCAGCGTGGTGATGCCGGACGCCTTCGAGGCGAGGAGCCGCGTGCAGCCGCCATGCGAGCCGACGAACAGTTTGACGTCGAGCCCCTGTTCCAGCGGCTTGACCCAGTCGAGCAGCAGGCCGGCGCCGGCATCGGCCTTGCCGGTCGCCAGCGACTGCACCAGCGTCTGGCCGCTGGCGCCCTGGTAGAACAGCTCGATGTCGAGGTCGTGCTTGTCGTAGATACCCTTGGCGACGCCGAAGGCGATCGGCGAATGGCAGGCGGCGAACTCGGTCCAGGCAAGCCGGATCTTGGTGCGGTTGCCGGCACGCGCCGAGAAGGTCGGCGCGACGCCGAGGAAGGCGGCGCCGGCCAGCACGCCGCCCCCGGTCAGGGCCGTGCGTCGCGAGATGCGGCGACCGAACAGAGAAGGCTTCTTTCCGTCGAGAATGCTCATGACGTCTTCCTGAAAGGGGATGGCGTGTCAGGCGCGATCGAGCGCCTGGGCGAGGTCGGCGATGATGTCGTCGGGATGCTCGATGCCGACCGAGAGGCGCACATAGCCGGGCGTGACGCCGGTCGAGAGCTGGTCCTCGGCGGAAAGCTGCGAGTGGGTGGTGGTCGAGGGATGGATGGCGAGCGAGCGCGCATCGCCGATATTGGCGACGTGGTAGAAGAGCCTGAGCGCATCGATGAAGGCGCGTCCGGCGTCGCGGCCGCCCTTGACCTCGAAGCCGACGAGCGCCCCCTTGCCGCCATTCAGGTAGCGGTCGCCCCGTTCCTTGGCGATGCCGCTCTGCAGGCCGGGGAAGATCACCTTCTCGACCTTGGGATGCGCGTTCAGGAAATTCGCCACCTTGATGGCATTCTCATTGTGCTGGCGGATGCGCAGCGGCAGCGTCTCCAGCCCCTGGATGAACTGGAAGGCGGCGAAGGGCGAGATCGCCGCGCCGATGTCGCGCAGCAGCACCGCGCGGGTGCGCAGCACATAGGCGATCGGCCCGAGCGGCTTCGCCTTTTCAAGCCAGGTGGCGCCATGGTGGCTCGGGTCCGGCTCATGCAGGTTGGGGAAGCGCTCGGGATGATCGGCCCAGGGGAAATTGCCGCCATCGACGATCAGCCCGCCGATCGTCGTGCCGTGGCCGCCGATATATTTGGTCGCCGAATAGACGACGACGGCCGCGCCATGGTCGAACGGACGGATTGTCAGCGGCGCGGCGGTGTTGTCGACGATCAGCGGCACGCCGAGTGAGCGGCCGATCGCGGCGACCTCGGCGATCGGAAACACTTCGAGCCGCGGATTGGGCAGCGATTCCGCGTAATAGGCGCGGGTGCGGCTATCGGTTGCGCGGCGGAAATTCTCCGGATCGGACGGATCGACGAAGCGCGTCTCGACGCCGAGATTCTTCAGAGTCGCGTTGAACAGCGCGTAGGTGCCGCCATAGAGCCCGGTCGAGGAGACGATGTTGTCGCCCGGCCGGGTCAGGTTGAGGATCGAATAGGCCGACGCCGCCTGGCCCGAGGCCAGCGCCAGCGCGGCGACGCCGCCTTCGATCGCCGCGATCCGCTGCTCCAGCGCGTCCTGCGTCGGGTTGCCGACGCGGGTGTAGATGTAGCCGAGCTCGTCGAGCGCGAAGAGCCGGTCGGCGTGGTCGGTGTCCTGGAACTGGAACGAGGTCGACTGGTAGATCGGCACGGCCACGGCGCCGGTCGCCGGATCGGCGCGATAGGCTCCGCCGTGCACGGCGAGGGTTTCGAAGCGCTTGGTCTCGAATTGCGTCGGCTGGAAGGTCATGGTGCGTCTCCGGATGCCGATGGGAACGTGCTTGGGTCAGTAGGCCGATGCGGGCTCGCGCTTGGCCGCCGGGTCGAGCAGGTCGGCGTAGTGGCGCTGCGCCACGTCGGGATGCGAGCGGAGACGGCCCTTCAGATAGTTCTGGCCGATCTCGCGGAAGAGCGGGTTCTGCGGGTCGGCGGTGGGGCCGAGCGCGGCGGCGGCGAGTTCGGGGTCGAGTTCGAGAAGCGGGATGGTCGCGTCGAGCGCCGCGCCCAGGAAGAAGGCGACCGAGAGCCGGTCCTTGCCGGCCGGCGGCGTCACGACGCGGTGGACCGTGGCGCGCAGATAGCCGTTCGAGGCCATCTCCAGCACTTCGCCGATATTGACGATGAAGGTGCCGGGGATCGGCGGCGCGTCGATCCAGCTGCCGTCGTCGGCCTCGACCTGCAGGCCGCCCTGCACGTCCTGCAGCAGGAGCGTCAGGAAGCCGCCATCCTTGTGCGCGCCGACGCCCTGGTCGCCGCCGGTGGCGTCGCGGCCGGGATAGCGGATCAGCTTCAGGTGCTGGATCGGCGCCGTCTCGTAGATCGGCGCGAAGACGTCCTTCGGCTGGCCGAGCGCGATCGCGAAGGCTTCGAGAACGCGGATGCCGAGCTGGGTCAGCTGGTTCTGCCATTCGACGACGAGCGGCTTCAGCGCGGGTTGCGAGGCCGGCCACTGGTTGGGGCCCTGCAGGCGCGCCCAGTTCGGAATGCCCGGCCCGGTCGGCAGGGCGGGCCGCTCGGACGAGAAGTCGATCTGCTCGCGCCAGTCGGCCTGGCCGCGCGTCACTTCCAGTCCGACGCGGGTATAGCCGCGAAAATGCGGCGAGTTCACCATCTCGACGGCGAGCTTGTCCGCCTCGGGAAGGCGGAAGAAATCGCGCGAGGCGGCGACGATGCTGCGGGTCAGGTCTTCGGAAATGCCGTGGCCGGTCAGGTAGAAGAAGCCGACCTCGCGCGCCGTGTCGCGCAGTTCGGACAGGAAGGCCTCACGCTCCGCCGGCCCCTTGTCGAGGCGCGAGATATCGAGGACTGGGAGTGTGGCTGTTGCCGGCATATTGGTTCTTCCCTTGGTCGGGCGTCTGTGTGCGTCGCGCCCGTCAACTAGTTGTCGTGGATCGTCCGGCCCGTCAGCGGGGCCGCGCCGGGATCGCCCTGCGTTCGACATGTCGGCCGGCGCGTTCGCCGAGCACGTGCAGGCCGCTCCAGAGCTCGGTCGAAATGATCAGCCTGTCGCGCCGCGCCGCTGTATCGATATTCGACGCTTCCGCGTCTACCGCCGCGCCCGGCATCGTCGGGTGGTCCGAATCGTCAAAGCACCGGGTCCGGAAACCTGGCGGATCCGGCAGAATACTTTTGATCATTGTTCGACTCGCAGTCAGGAAACCTTGAGGCGCGACGTCTTGTCGAAGACCTGATCATTCTAGGTTTCGGCCTGTTGTTTGAAAGGAATGGCATTCTTTTGCTGGAGCCGTTGCGGAACGTTTCCGACGGTGCTCTGCGCGGGGCGCGCACTTTCGCTATCGCGGGCTTGATTGGCGCGGCTGGTACGTGGCGGTCGCTGGCAGGTCGAGACCGGGAAGAGCAGGGAAGTCGGATGGCGGTCCGGCGGAGCTGTGCGTTCCGCTTTTCATCAATGGAGGTGAGGCGGGGCCTTGCGCCCTCGGCGTGGGCCAGATCGGTCCGGCAGAGACCTCGTTGCGAGCCTCGCCGCCGATCGACGAGCCGCATACGCCGCATTCTTTCGGCCCGATGATGCGGACATGTCGGATGCCGGGCTCGACCTGTGGCGTCGGGAACCAGCATGAGCGTACCCGGCGCTTGGCTGGGATCGCGGGGGCGCCCCGACGCTCCCAGATGATTTGCGGGTGGAGCGCGCCGATGGCGGACGCCGGGCGAGGTCTGCGCGGCGGAAGCGGCGGCGCTCGCCGCTGGATAGCGAGCCGGAGGCCGGCCTACGGTCGTGGACGTCGCAAGACGTCCACGATCTCAGTCTGCGTCAGGCCGCCTTCAGCTTGGCCTGCTCGAGCGACCAGTATTCCATGTCGAACAGGTCCGGCTCCGAGATCGGCGTGAAGCGGCCATAGGCTTCGGCGGCGTTCATGACACGGGTCGATTGCTCGATCAGGTCGCCGGCGATCTTCGCTGCCTTGGCGTTGTTGCCGAGGCCGAACATGCCTTCGCCGCGCACCAGGACGACGCGCGGATAGGCGTCGAGCATCGTCTTCGGCTCGGCTGCCTTGGCGGCGTTGCGCTCGAAATAGGCGGTGTAGCGCTCGATGTAGCCGGCGAGCGCCCTGTCGATGTCGGCTTCGGAAGCGCCGGCGTCGAGGATCAGCGGGAAGGGCTTGATGCGGATGACGTGGTCGGGCGTGACGGTGCCGCGCAGGGCGATGTCCTCGACCTCGGGCTTCGACACATGGCGGCGGATCGCCGGCGTCGAGCGGTAGTCGAGCGAAAGGCCCTTGGCGAAGGGCGAGCCGGCGCGGGTGAGGGCGGCCGTCAGGCGCTCGACGAATGCCGAGTCAGCTTCCTGATCACTCGTCT